>JAJFLN010000016.1 GCA_021772705.1 Candidatus Cloacimonadota bacterium
CATCCATAGTGGGGCGAACGGATACCGGAATAGGCCAGGGGACCCCCTACGGGACATGCCCCCCCCGGATCCCCGCGCTTGCCATGGGCGGCGGTACTGGTGCAGGCTAGCTTGGGTCGGGCTCCATCGGACCCGGGGGGATCCCGGTCGATCGCCTTGCCAGTCGACGGGCACCATGGACTATGGATCTTTGATCTCTCAGTACACACGACACCGCCCCGCCTGTTCCCGGATCCGGATCTCGGTCCTGGTCACCCTGCTACTGCTGTTCCATGGCCCTGGGGCGGTTCGAGCCGATCTCCCTTCAGCCAGGATGCCCGGTCTGTTCGTGGGTCTCCACGTGGCCCCTTCCACGATGGAGAAGGGCTTCTCCTCCACCATTCCCGTCGAGGTTCGCGAGTTCCGGCCCATGAATCAGGACCAGATCGACCGGGTCTCACACCTGACACCGGAGGGCTTCGCCTGGGATTTCAGCCAGGGCTTCGGCCAGCTCGAGGAGTCCGAAAGCGGAGCCCCGTGCCGCACGTTTCTTCTCGTGCCTTTCCGGCCCGTCCGGACCCGGTCTCGCCTCCGCAGCTCCGCTCCCAGGACCTTCCGGACCACGAGTTTCCAGCAGGCCATGAACGGCCTGGCCATGAGCGTTATCGGGCCGAAGAGCCGAAACTTGGCCTCGATCTTTCCTGTGCCCTTCGCCCTTCAACCCGCTCGGCTCGCCAGCCATGTATCCCTGCTGGCCGTGAAGACTGTGTTTCCCGACGCCCTCGAGGCTGATACGGGATTCAAGTTCGACGGCATCGCTCCCGCCTTGTTCCGAGGGATGCTGGCTCTCAGGGTAGTCGAGGTCAAGGACGTGGAGGGCAAGAACCACCTGTCGGAGTTTCTGCACGAGATCCCGCCTCACTCGAAGCAGATCGAGCAAGATGTGGACTACGCCTCGAACCTGATGGATGTCGACCGGCCTTACCTCTCCATCGTCAACTCGGCCATCACGAGCCTGATGAGGGAACGAAAGGATGACCTCTTCACGCCAGCTCCCTGGACAGGAGGCATCCCCAACACACCGGGTAAGACCTGGACGATCCAGCTGTCCAGCGACGTGACGGCAGATCCCTCCAGCAACTCGCCCTACTTCCTCAACCTCCACGCCGGCGCCGATCCAGGAGGTTTCGTCCATCAGTTCGGCTGGGCCGTGCCTGAGAGCAACTCTCGCAACGTACAGGTCCTGGTCTCAGCCCTGGCCGCCTCGAGGTACATGTGGCTGCAGGCCAGCCTTCACCGGAATCTGCTGCTCGCCTGGAGATGGCGGCGGATACTGACGGCCCCCGCCCTGCCTCCGCCAGTCACCCAGACCCTGCTGCGATTGAGCGAACCGCTCTGGGAGTACATCACCTGGAAGACCGTGGAGAATCAGCTGAATCAGGCCGAGCTGGGCGACCGGGCTTCCCGGGAGGTACTCGACTTCGTCGACCTGAAGCGAACCAACGACATCATTTCCATGGCCCGGGCCCGAGCCCAGGCTCCTGAGTACGCACTGAACCTGGCCCGGAACAGCTACCCTCTCGGTCAGGAGTGGGGGTCCTTTCATCCCCTGCCTGACCTGGTGGATCATCAGCTCTGCAAACTGCTGGTGACGGCCCTGGACGGGGGTGGAGGAACCGCTGCCGATTCCGGCGGCTCCGGCAGGCTGGCGCAGCTTCAGCGGAAGTTCAAGTCGGGCAAGCGGAAGCAATTCGCCGAGGCCACGGCGGACCTGGTAGCAGCTGGATTCACCGGGCCAGCCCGCACGGTTCCCCTCGGCAACGCCCTGCGCAAGCTGGGAGTCCATGGGGGCCGGGCGATTCAAGACCCCAGCCTGGAGCCCGATCTCCTCTGGTTGAATCGAGCCCTGAAACTGTCCACAGCTCAGTCGGGGAATCAAGTCCTGGCCCACCCACTGGGCAATCTAAGCGGAAGCCGAATTCAGAAGGGCATCGAACTTCTCACAGTCACCCAGGGCGTCACTTCCATCGAGTACGACACGCCTGGCGGAACACCGCCGGCACTGCCAGACGGCTCGTACTTCTTCCTCGCCACGAGCCGGAGCTTGCCAGACCTGCAGAGCGCTCTGAGTTATCCCAAGCGGACCTACGCCAAGGCCAGGAACAAGAGCCAGCGAGTCAAGGCCGCCGCCCGGCTGGCCCGGGCCGAGGAGTGGTCCGACAGCTGGTGGAACAGCTGGAGCAGCGCAGCCACGCCGGCCGTGAGTTCCGGGGACCTCACGACCTATCGATACCTGCGACGCTCCTTTGAGATCGACAAACACTTCCAGGAGCTCCAGAGGATCGTCGGTAGCGCCACCACCCGATCGGTCCACTTGAAGGAGCTGCAACCCGGCGCTTCGGGCTCCAGCATCTCCACCGGGGCTGTCTGCCTGGTCCTGGCTGACGACTCCGACGGCTCAGGGATGAAGGGGGCCGGTCCGACTCCGAATCACCCGGCCCACCAGAGTCTGTTGCTCGCGCTGATCGCCGCGGAGAAGTTGATCGACGAGCAGGCCACGACGGGTACCGCCACGCTCCGAAAGTCTCGCTTCTACCGGGCCAAGCTGAAGCCTCTGCTGGGGGAGAGGGGCGAGCTGATGCAGCAGGTGTGGAGGCGATTCCTGATCGGAGGAGGCACCACCACGCCCCTGCCCCCGGAGCCCTACGAGTATTTCAGGTCCATGCTCTCGGCGGCAGCAGCGGTGACGGGTAAGGATGTGACGATTCGATGAGCGTCAGACCCATTTCCGTCGTCGTCCTCCTGGGCCTGATTCTCCTCGCCCAGCCGGGCTGGAGTCAGGAACCGTCACAGGATCTCGACAGCCGCCTCATCCAGGCCGCCGGCAATCTCTTTCCCACCACCGGCAGCGTTCAGCCCTCGTACACCGTGACCAGCCTTCGGTTCATTGAGCGATACGCCGACGGCTTCGAATACCACACCTACCAGGTACACAACTTCTCGGCGGACCCGGTGGGTCGATTCACTCGTGTCGTGATTCACGTTGACGCTGTGTCTCGAATCGACTTTGGAGTCCGCCTCGAGGACGGCCGGCTGAAGTCTGTCGCCCCTCTGGAGCCGATCCGTTTCGGAAAGCAGCCCTTCCCGGAGTTCTCGGAGTTGCTGGCCAGCTTCGAAGGGCGGCCCGTTCGGGACTTCGCCACGGGAATGTCCGGTTTCTTCGAGGCCCTGGACAGTCTGGCTCCGGCGGCGGCTGGCCCGCCGAAGCCAATCTCACGACCCAAGGAAAAGCCCTCCACCCCGGTCTTCACCGTGACTCAGCCAGAGCTTCTGCCAGGGGACCCGATGCCCCGGTTCGAGGCTCAGGATCTGGCGGGACGGCCCATCGACGAGTCCATGTTTCAGGGCACCCGAACAGCGGTTCTGGTGGCTTCCCTGGCCCAGGGAATGTCGCGGGACATGCTCGATGCCATGCACGCTGGACTGGCCAGCTATCCCGATATCAGCTTCCTTCTGATCCTCACCGACAACGCTGCGACCGCTGAGGCTCACGCTCGTTACCTCCGAGGCTCCGCCGGCCTGCTGCAGGACGCCGCCCTGGATCCGAAGGGCGCCCTGCGGAAGGCCTTCAAGTGCCGGGTGATTCCCTATCTGCAGATATTCGGTTCCAATGGCAGATTGCAGAGCAGCTCCTTCTGGAAGGGCCGCCAGGCCCTGGGAGCGCTACTCGCCCTGGACAAGGAGGTAGGGGGACGATGAACTGGCGATTGCCGGCCCTCCTCTTGACGATCTTTGCTCTGGCCGCGCCGGTCTTGGCCCAGACGTCCGACGCCCGGTTCACTCCCTCCCGCTCCCTCTGGGGAGAAGTGCTGGGCCAGCCGCCGGCCATGCTGGAATTGCAGCTGCTGGCAGGAGGCCGGGCAATTGCCACCCTCCAGGCAACCATGACCACCGGCGGACAGGGGACCTACTATTCCGTCTCCTGTCCCGGGCCGGACCTGCAGGCCTGGCGGGATGCGACGGGCTCGCTGTCCATCGGGTTCGTGGCCGATGGCGTGGCCTCCCCTTCGCCCAGGGACATTCCGTCGTCCTCGGATCTGCCCTACAGGCTCGACGTGAAGGACGGCGGGCCTCTGGAACAGGATATCCAGCTGCTGGCCAGCCGGGCCGTCCTCAGTGTCGGCGCCTCATCCCGGGTCACCTTCACGGCCGTCCTCATCCACCGGGGCGACACAGCAGCCAGGGGCTCGCTGCTCTGGAACAGCTTCCCCGATAGGTCGCACCTCTTCACGGCTCCCATGAACCTGTCCCCCCGAGGAGTCACCGTCAGCCGCATCACGACGAGCTTCGGGGATGACACCTCACTGCCTCGAATCTGGCAGGTCCAGTGGGTGCCCGAAACTCCGGCCTACCCCCTTCAGATCGGCCGGGTCCTGCTGCGAGACCACAGCGGCGCCGTGACGGATCTGGAAGGCAGCGGCGCCCTGCCGCGCCGTCCCGGACTGCCAGGAGCCACGGCGCCGGGACTGTCGGCGGCAACCCTCGAGCTCGCTCCCGGCGAATGGCTCGAGCTGGAGATGACAACCTCTCTGACCTCGAAGAGCGCTGTCCGGACGGCGTTGACCAGCTGGGAGCTATCGGCTTCCGGGTCCCCTTCCGAGCCCGCCCGGCTCGCCTTGCAGGATCTCTTCGTGGCCGGCCTGCCCGACGGCGGCTCCTGGGTCCGGGCCGGCTGGCTCATCTCGAGTCCTCTCCGCTTTGAGGGTATCCAGCTCTCTGGACCCGAGGGTGCCTCGCTGGCGGGAGAGTGGCGCCTCATGTCCCTGACCCGGTTCTTCGAACATGAGGAGGCCGAGACCTACTGATGTTCGACCTCGACAGCTTCCCCGCTCCCGAGCGGGATCGCAGCGGCCGTATCCGGCTCGCCGGACTGGCGGCGCTGACAACAGCCCTGGTCATCGCCCTGGCACTGCTGACCCAAGGCAGGGCCGGGGAGAGCGACGACTACCTGGCCGATCTAGGAAGCTACCGGTTCGAGCTGCCCGCGGGAACGACTTTCCTCACCGCCCCCCTGATATATTCAGACTCGGATACTCTGCTGGAGTATTTCGGTCCTCGCCTGCTGGAGGCGGAGGAAGTGGCCAGCTGGGACCCGGTTGCGGGGGAGTGGCGGACCTTCTATCCCCGTCGCCCATCCCCTCTCAGCGGGGACCCGGCCATCGCCGGCCTCGTCTTCCGGCTCACCTTCGACCGGCCCACTGTCCTGACGATCCGAGGCGCTCCCGCCAGCGAGAGCTGGCAGGCCGCCCTTGGAACGATGGTGGAGCAGCGATATCTGGGAGCCACCACCACGGAAGAGCTCACCCTCCGGGAGCTGGTCACGGCCCTCGAAGACACGGGCCAGTTCGTCTTCGGGAGAGATGAGCTTCGACTCTGGGACAGGAGCCTCCAGGAGTGGACCGCTCTCGATGACGCCTCCCTGGACAGGACCGTCCCTCCCGGCACGACGCTGCAGAGGGAGATCGCCGCCGCCGTGGCTGAGGCAGCCTTCGCCGCCGCCTCCGCCTCCACTGCGAGAGGCACCCAGGCGGCACCTCCGGCTCTGGCGCGCCAGCCGGATCCGGGCTGGGCCGGTGCCCTGGACTCCTCCGGCGCAGCCCTCGATAAGAGCGCCTTCACCGAGAGTTCCGCGCCCCCAGGCACCCCTCCCTTCCCGCTGACCGAGTTCCAGTTCCGGCTGGAAGAGGGCAAGCCCGTCGAGGCCATCGCCATCATGGAGGTCCCGGCGGATCTGCAGGCTATGACCGACCTGCCGGCCAGGCTCCCTGTGAGGATCAAGTACACCGGCGGCACCAATCCGGAGCCCTACATCTATGAGCTGCTGGGTGTCCCCTCCATCCAGATCGGCGGCGCTGGGAATCACCAGACGCTCTCGCCGGTTCAATCCGGGGTCAAGCTGGTCGCTGACAGCGATGGCCGGATCTATGGTTGGGGAACGACTGACCTGCCGGCATGGAAAGGAGAGACACCTTATGGCGTCAAGCCAGCGTCCCTCACAAGCCATCCCGTCACCCTGTTCTTCGGAGAGATGGAACAGAGCCTCACCGACGGCAGATCAAATGCGACGGCACAGGGCCCCGTGCTGGACGTCAGCCTCCACGCCGGCACAGAAGCCCGGGCCTTCAAACGCTGGGGCCGAGGCGGTTCCCCCTTGCCCGCGTCCCGGACCACCCTGGTGGCCGATGACGTGCTCGTCACCGATGGTCTCTGGGTCGAGTACAGCCCCAGCATCGCCAAGACCCTGACCGTTACCAGCCCCCAGAGCTGGGCAACGAATACCTTGCCGGCGAGCCTCCGGACCACCGACGGAGCTCTGCTCTACGCCATCGACGGTGGGAACATCGACTCCGCCAGCTGGCAGTTCTCGCTCCCTCCGGTCCAGGTTCCCGTGGCCGGCGTCGATGCCTCCAACCGGACCACGGTCAGCTTTTACACCACAGGAATGGCGGAGCTGCACGCCGACTCCGAACTCTCGTTCCAGATCTGGAAGGACGAGGTGAACGTCAGTGTCCACGACGCATCTCGCACCTGGGAGTTCGGGGTCATGCCCACCGTCACGCTCAAGCGTCGCCAGACCCGAACCGCGGGCCACGCCCTGACTCTGGTTCCGACCCTCTCGTTCCGGCTTCAGCACTTCGCCCGAACCTCGGCTGGGGAGATCGAAGAGCTGCTGTTCATGGCCCAGCCAAAGCTCCAGATTGACGTCAACTTCACCGAGTTCCTGAAGCCAGCCAAGCTGAAGCCATTCGCCGGTAGCCTCAAGTCGGCCTGGACAGGCGTCTCGGTCAAGGAGAAGCTGGCCAGCTTCGGGACCGAGAGTCTCACCCAGATCCGGGATGGGCTGAAGAAGGCCTTCGGCATCACCACGGGAGAGATACTGCTCGGCTCGGCGGCGGTGTTCAAGATGGCTGACCTGGGAGGCGACGGTTTCAATCGTCTGACCTTCCACATCCGAGGCAGGTGGCGCTGGGCCTTCGAAGACGGCTCCTTCGCCGAACATCCGGAGATCCTCTACAACGGAGGAGGGGCCTACGAAGACGAGTCGACGAACTCCAAGGGTGCCACCCCGGA
>JAJFLN010000151.1 GCA_021772705.1 Candidatus Cloacimonadota bacterium
GAGCTTTCGTCTGTCATTCAAGTGTTCATCAGCACTCTCAGTCGTACCAGTCCAATTGGGGGTTTGGGGGAGCTGGCTCCCCCAACGGGGTGTGGGGCAGAGCCCCATTACAACAAAATCCGTCTTATCTCACCGGCATTGCAGTTGACAAAAGAGGACTTCACTCCGCCACAGGCAGGCGGATGAAGCCACCTGTGGGATGCAGCAGGAGCAGGGCACTCTCCAGGGACAGGGCAAAGGGGGGACTCATCCCCTCCTGAAAAGCCTCGAAGCTGAGAGGCCCGGAGATCGCCTGCTCTTTCGGCCTCCCCACGGCCACGCTGCCCGTGCCCTGTGCCAGGTCCCGCGCTGTGAGTCCTGCCGGAATACCTCGGGGCAGGGCGACGAAGCTCCATCCCGATCCGAGGGTCAGGTTTCTCTGCGCCGCGGGCCAGGGAGGCCCGGACAGGCGAAGAGAGGCAGAACGGGGCAAGACTGCCAGATAGGCCTGGTTTCCCGAGAGCTCGAAGTCCGGCTGCCCGCCTCCAGGCATGAAGGCGCGGAACACCATACGGTTCGTCCCTCCGTCGGCAACGGTACGGATCAAACTGGAGGCCCCGAGACGGCTCGCCAGGCCCGCGGCGGTCACCGGGACTCCTCCGTCCAGAGGCTGAATGGGCAGAGAGAACAGCTGCACCCCTCTGGCAAGTTCCAGCGCTACATGACCCGTGGTCTCTCCGGTTCGGGTCACGCTGATGAACCGGTCGTTCAGCACCGTGACCATCGGACCTCCGTCGAGACGGAGTGACAGGTCATGAACTCCATCGAAGAGAGTCAAACCGTCGGCCCGGGCAATGGTCAGGTCAGAGAAGAATGTCCTGCCATCCCCGGCCGGCGACATCTCCGGACCGGTGGTGGGAGGCGGAGCTCCTGGCAGACCGTGGAGCAGCACCGGTGGTGCCCCTGACGGGGCAGTTCGAAAGGTGGCCGTGACCCTCAGTGTGCCCGTTGGAATCCGCCCGATTTCGGAGGAGGAATAAGTGAAAGTCGCGATGGGAGGTTCCGGGCCCGTGTCGAAGGCGACGATGGCTCCACCGGAGAGCACGGCCAGATTCCCGGCTCTGTCCTGCGCTTGGACCAGCTGCACCAGACCGGCGCCGTCGAGGATTCGGACTCCGTCCTGGGCCACCACATCGAATCGAGCTTTCCAGACCTCACCGCTGCCGCTCCGCTCCATCGGGCGGGCGGGAAGATCGTGGGCCTCGCCGGGACGGTTGAACCCCATCGAAGGGGTCGTGGCCAGCGGCTCGTCGAAGGTCGCCGTTACCTCCAGCGCTCCCTCTGGAATCGACAGCTTCGGTCTGCTGAAGAGCAGCGAAGCCTGGGGCGATTGGGTGTCTACTTGCAGTTCCAGGATTACCGGCACGGTGGTCACGTTTCCGGCCTGGTCTCTCAGGGACCCAACCGAGAGCCGGAGGGCGCCATCGAGGATCGTTGTCCCGTTGGCGGGAAGGACGATGTAGTCCTTGCTCCAGACCCTCTGTGAATCCACATCCACCATGGCCACATCGTTCAAATGGTTGGCCGTTCCCGGTCGGTTCACCGACAGGAGGGGAGCCGCACCAAGGGGCTCGGAGGCCCGGAGGATCACCGGGAGAGTGCCAGGCCCGGCGTCCTCCCGATCCGAGACCACTTCGAGAGAGATCCCCGCCGATCGACTGTCGATGGTGAAGGAGTTGTTCGCCACCGGCTGCCCGGGATTGCCCGCCGCATCAGAAATCCCGGACACGGTCACCACCGTGACACCATCGACGATGCTGGTACCGTTGGAAGGAAGAATCAAGTAGTCAAACCGGAACACTCGGGCGTTGGCCGTGGGCTCCATGGACTGGCCTGGCACGTCATTGCCCGTGCCGGGACGATCGATAGAAATCCTGGGCGCCATGACCAGCGGCTCTGAGAAGGTCGCCGTCACTTCCAGCGATCCAGCTGTCACCGGTCCGCCGTTGCGACTGTAGGAAAGGAGCCCCCCCGGTGCCGTCGTGTCGATGACGAAGAGGTCTGCCGACAATCCCCTCGCATCGTTTCCATTTCCGTCTCTCGCCTCGGAAATGATGACCCGGCAGGAACCGTCGAGAACGGTCACTCCGTTCTGGGCCGCCACGTCATACTGAAAGGACCAGAGCCGAGAGGAGGCGCCCCGCACCATGGCCTGATTCGAAACGTCGCCGCCGGTTCCGGGACGGTCGATGGCAATCTGTGGGATAGTGACAATCGTCTCGTCGGCCTCGAGAGTCAGGGTCACGATGCCCCGGCCCACGGCGGCGATGTTCTTGTCATAGCTCAGAGTCAGCAGAGGGCCGAGCACGTCATCGCTCCTGGGAACGAGTTCCAGAGCGCCGGCCAGCATGGAAAGCTCCCCGCCCCGGCTTGCCTCGACGGAACGGGCACCGGCCGGCGCTGACGTGGGGATGGACAGTGAGTACCGAAGGGCTCGGGAGCCATCGCCTCGATCCGTGGAAGAGAGAAGCGTCAACGAAACGTCACCACCGGAGACGCTGATCTGTGTCGTGTCGTCTATCCCCGTACCGATCACAAGCAAGTCCTGCCCGGCCGTATCGATGGCTGCCGACGTCGAACAGAACGAGGGGTCGACCGGGAGATCTCCAGTGGGGACCACGGCAAGCTTCAACAGATTGATCGACGGCGCTCCGTTGCCCCCCTGGATGATCAGGGACCCGAGAGTTGCACCGGCAGTAACCAGTACAGGCGACCCGGACTGGAATCGAGCCGTGCCGAACGTTGTATCCAGAGATGCCGTATTGAGAACGAAGAAGGGGGAGGCCAGATGGATCGTCTCCACCGGCCCGTCCAGCGGCTCGGCAATCAGGCTGTACTGACCTGCCGGCAATCCGGCAATCCGAAAGGAGCCATCGGCGACAGAGTAGGTCGACGCAGCCACAACTCCCGAGGGTAACGTCGCCACCACATGGGCGCCGAAAACGGCAGCTCCGGTCCCGCTCCGGAGCACTCGTCCCGAGAGGACACTGGAGCTGTTCAGGAAGCCATCAGCGGGGTAGACCGTGGAGGCGGCCGCCACGTCATCGGGCGCCAGAGAGCGCAGGCCCGTGGAGTTCACACAGGCAAAGGGCAGCATGGTGGAGGCCTGGACCGCCGAGTGATCCAGGCCGATGAGATGCCCGATCTCGTGTGTGGCGATGGACTGGACATCATAGGCTCCACTGTCACCACGAGTGGTGAACTGCGCCGTTGGATTGAACAGGACGCCAGCCTGGATCAAGTCTCCCGTCTGGGTGTTGTAAGTGAAGGGTGTCAGGGCAACGGCGCCGGAGAACTGGAAGTCCCGCGCCACGAAGCTGATCAGATTGACCTCGTCTTCCCGGTTGGCCACGGCCAGGCTCGATCCGCCGTCGTCCCTGAAGGCCATGCGGGATGTGGAGACATCTTCCCAGGTCTGAAAGGCGGCTCTCACAGCCAGGCCGGCGGAAATGGGGCCTACCGACACGTTTCCCTCCGCCGTCGAGCTGTTGATCTTGTAGGGCACGGGCAGCGTGGGCCACCGGATCTCCCTGCTGGGATCAAAATCATCCACGTTCTGATTCCAGGCAAGGGCCAGATCCGAGGACAGCTGGATGGTCAGAAACAGCAGCAGCATTGAGATAGACAGGCCGAAGCGGCTCCTTCCAGACCGGCCCGGCTTCTTTCCTGTCATCACTCCGCCTTGAGACCGATCTCGTACAGCAAGGAGTTGAAGAACGGGCTCAGGCCCGGCAGGCTCTTCAACTTCAGCTCCACCTTGTTTTCGGCTCCATTGAGGAAAACGGGAGGGATGGACGCAAAGATGTATGTCGGCGGGTTCCCCGCGGTCTTGTAGGTGTCACTCGTGTTGCGAAAGATGACCTTCAGGCGATCGTTCAGAACGGCCTCCAGATAGAGGCGGGGCGGCATGTTCGACGTGGCGCAGTACAGCAAGGCCTGACTGAAGCGACTCCGGGAAGCCCCTCTGAACTTGAGCCGCAGGATCTCGTGAGAGCGGCCCCTCCCTTGCAGAACCTCCAGCGTCGCCTTGTAGGTCGGCAGATCTTTCTTGTCGAAGTTCTCGGGATAGAAGGCGTTGTCGCCCTTGCGCCACTTCCTGCTGTCGAAGGCATCCGTATCGGTCATTTGATCGTTGGCCTCGCTGTACCGGGTCGAGACGAACGTCCTGTAGGACTCTGCCACACCCAGGGGCCGATCGAGACGATAGAGATCCGCCAGGGCATCGACGTTCTCCAGGATCTGTAGCTCCTCGTAGACCGCCACCTTGCGGACCAGGGGAACCCGGGCGGACTGGAAGAAGGCCGGGGCAACACTCCGGAACACCCGGAACGTATCCTGGACCGGTTCCGCTTCCATCCGGGTCTTGAGGAAGAGACTCGCCTTGTCCCGGTCTCTCAAGGTGGCCAGCTTCGGTTCCAGGTCGCCGATGAACCCGGCGATGTCGAACCTTTCGATCTGCTGGCTCAGCACGTCGGTGAGAGGTGGCACATCAATCGGGGATGCAGCGAGCTCCTCTCCGTTCTCGAAGACGGCGGAGAGAACCATCTGCAGCTTGCCCGCCAGGGGGTCCACATCCTTCAGCAACAGGCTGTGACTTTGTCCCGACGGGCCGGCCTCGCTCAGCAGCGTTCCATCCCTGCTCCGGATATGGACCGCCACGGTATGCTGGGTTTGAAAGGTCAAGGCCACGACAGTGGTCCCCTGATAGCGGGCCTCGAGGCCGATGGGAGAGAACCGCTCCGATGTCCGGAGTCCCCGGGGAAGACTGGCCGCACCGTCAGGATGAATGAACCGGTACTCGTAGGCCGAATCGGGCTTCAGTTCGCCGATCATCACCCTATGTTCCAGCCTGTCCTCGCCCTCCTCCTCGGAGATCTTCCGCCAGTCCGCTTCTCCGCCCCCTTCTTCCCGGATCTCCAGAACACCAACGGCAGGCACCTTCGAGATCCACTCCACGGAAGCAGTGTGAACACCGGGGGACGCCTTGACGGCACGAACGGAGTGGCCCGCGGTCCCCGAGCCGGACCGGAAGAAGTACGCCCCCAGCGCCGATAGGGAGACGATGGCTCCCAGGATCATCGCCAGAATGACCAGAGTCCGCCGGCTGGTCTCCACTTCCTTCGGGCTCGGCACCGCTGCCTGCCGGGCCGAAGAGCTGGCCCGAACAGAACGGACCACCGCTGACGGTATCTGTCGCGTACTTCGCCCCAGATAGGGCTGAAGCTCGTCGATCTTCTCGGCGAACTCCTCGGCTGTTGGGAACCGGTCTTCCGGCTTCTTCTGTAACGCCCGGCTGACCATCTCAGCCGCCAGGGTCGGGATGGCCGGTACGAGCTCGGCGATCGACTTCGGTTCCTTCTGAACATGGGCCATCAGGATGGCCAGATCACTGGTCCCACCGAACGGGACCCTTCCGGAGATCATTTCATAGAGCATGATTCCGACGGCATAGATGTCCGAGCGTGGTGTGGCATCCTCACCGCTGGCCTGCTCGGGGGAGATGTACTCCGGAGTCCCCAGCACCATCCCTGCCCGGGTCTTGTACTCTCGCTTTTCCCGTGACTTGGCCAGACCGAAGTCGGCGATTTTGATCCGCCCATCCGGTTCCAGGAGCAGGTTCTCGGGCTTCAGGTCCCGATGAACCACGCCGAGACGATGGGCATGGGACAGGCCGGCGAGTGTCTCCTGGGTGATGCGGAGGCTCTCCTCCACGGTCAGCCTGCCCTTGACGTCCAGGAGGGAGCGGAGCGGCTGGCCGGAGATCAGCTCGAAGACCGCATAGGGCAGATCGGCCATGACGCCGAAGTCGTAGATCTGGACGATGTTCCCGTGCTGCAGCCGGGCGGAGATCTTGCACTCGTCGAGAAACCGGCGAACCGATTCCTCCTCCCGGAACATGTGGTGGGAGAGGAACTTGACAGCCACAACCCGATCCAGAGACTTCTGAGAAGCCTCATAGACAATTCCGGATCCCCCTTCGCCCAGAACTCTCTGAATCTCGTAGCGGTCTAGGAAGTCCGGCGTGAACTCGATCCGGTTGCGGGTGCCGGACGCCATGACAGAATCTTAGCCGATTCGGACCCGAAGTTTCCAGCAAGCCCTGGCCTCGAGGGTGCATGTCCCGTAGGGGGTCCCCTCCTCCGTTCGCCCCACTATGGATGCCCGCATCCAGGACGACTGAATGGCCGAGTTTTCCCGATCCGTTCGTCCTGAGCCTGTCGAAGGATGAATGGAGCG
>JAJFLN010000152.1 GCA_021772705.1 Candidatus Cloacimonadota bacterium
TGCGGGCAACGGCGGCTTTCAGCGAGGCCGGGCTGGCACCGACCAGGACCAGATTCTCTCCTCGGAGATAACAGAAATCCCGCTCCCGGCCGTCCCGGGACATCACGACCAGCTCTCCCCCGCCGACGTCGCTCCGTTCGATCCGGGACCGGGACTTCTGCTGGGCCTCGAACTCCTTGAAGAAGGCCTCCAACCGATCCGTATCGGGGGCGACGAGGAGCACTTCGGGCTCGTCCTCCTTGTCTGTCTCGGTCACTCCGAAGCCGAAGCCCTGGTCGAAGAGCTCCACGAAGCTGACCTTCACCAGTCCCTGGTCCAGGAGCAGGTCGTTCAGCTCGGCGAGCCAGTCGGCGAAGGAGGAACCTCCCGCCAGGTCGGTCAGCCGACTCCGCTCCGCCCGCATCCGGTCCGGATCTTCCGGGCCTCCGAGGAAGGGATTGTAGAAATCGAGATTGCGAACGGCTCCGTAGAGGAGCGTCCTGGCCGGAAAGTGTGCTGCCCAGGTTCTGTCGAATGTGGGCCCTGCCGGGGCGGGCTCGGCTGCTGGCGGCGGGGCGGCGACGACGGCCTGGGGATCCGGCGCCTGAGGAGTCGCCGAGGGCTGGTTACAACAGCCGGGAATGAGCAGCAGGCAGGCAAGGGCGAATGCCAGCCCGAGGGTGACGACCAAGTTCCTCAACATGCGAGGCATCTTATCACTCGCTGGCAGGCCGCGTCACAAGCTCGATGAGGTCTGGCAAGGAGGCCGGCGTGGTGACGAACAGGATCTCTCCGCCGGACTGAACCACCGTGTCACCCCGGGCGGGGGTCACCATGTCCGAGGGGTCGATGGCGGCGACGATGGTGCACTTCTTCGACAGGCCGAACTGCCTGTCCATCTCGGCGACGGTCATGCCATCCAGGGCAGCTCCGGCGGGAATGGAGACCCGGAAGATGGACATCTCACCCCTGCGACCGATGGGGATGGCATCCCGTACTTGAGGGAACTGGATCTGCATGACGATCTGGGCCAGAACCACATCGATGGCGTCGACGACCAGCGTGGCTCCGGCGAGGCGGTATGGCTCCTCGAACTGCTGATCCCGCATTCGCACGGCGATCTGCCCCACGCCGTAGTGTTTGGCCAGGAGAGCGAAGGCCAGGTTGTCGGCGTCGCCGCGCATCATGCCGACAGCCACATCGGCCTTCCGGATTCCCGCTTCCTTCAGGCTGTCCATCGCCGTGGCGCTCCCCTCGACGGTGACGGCACCGATCCGGTGCGAGACCTGTTCGCAGAGCCGGAAATCCCGTTCCACGATCACCACGGAGTGGCGATCCACGAGGCGGGCCGCCAGTTGCGTGCCCATGAGTCCTGCCCCAGCGATGACGATGTACACGGTCGAATAGTAACAGGTGACAGCAAGCCCGGAAACGACAAAGCCCCCGCCTTGCGGCGAGGGCTCTGCTTGCTGCTCTGCTGAATCTGACCCAAATCTGGGAGCGACTTCCTCGCATTTACTCTTGCGCGGCCCCTCAGTCCTGGAAGTCGTCCTCCGACATCATCAGGGTCTGGTCCTTGGCCTTCTCCTCGGCCTGATCCGCAACTGGGGAGGGCTCGGCGCGGTTCGGCTCCCGGGACTGCTCGGCCATCTCCTTCAGCTTGATGCTCACGGCGGAGGGAGCCCTGGCCGGCGACCGGGGCCGGGACGGCCGTCTGGCCGAGACTGCCGGGGCCGGTGCCGGCTCCACTGCAAAGGTGGGAATCCTCAACTCGCGGCTCCGGATTCGAGGGTTGAAGCCCGCTGCGTCCAGCTCGTAGGACATGGCTGACACTTCCGAGATGGTCGTGCCTTCCGTGGCGACGAGGGTGAAGGTGGATGCCTTGGTCATGGTCACGTTCGGATAGCCGACTCGCAGCACATCCTGCTCGATAGTGTTGCGAACCTCTCTCAGGTTGTTGGCGACGGAGTAGGACTGGAAGGAGGCCGTCGAGGCCAGGAGGACAATCTTGACGCTGGTCAGGTTCTCCATGCGCGCCGTAACAGCCTGGACATCGTAGCCCTTGCCCTGCAGCCTGCGGCTGATGTCACGACCCATCCGATCCTGAAGCTCCCGGGTCTCCTCGTCGAAGAGGCGGGGGCCGGAGGTGATTCCCCGGCTCGAGGTGCCGTAGCCGGCGTCGTCGGTGACAGCCGATGCCACCTGTCGCGTGCTGTAGACACGGACATTCCGGGTGGTACCCGATGCTGTGCTAGACGACTTCTTGGCCGCCATGGGCTTGGCCATGACAGAACTCTCGATGCGTCCTACTCCCTTGCCGATGGAGGGCGGGAAGATCGTGGCGATCTCCCGGAGCATATCGTCACCGAACCCCATGTCCATGGCCTGCTGGTGGACGTTCTTCAACTCCACAGCGTGAGCTGAGGCCGTCAGAAGGCCTGCAGTCATGAGGGTGATTGTGGTCAGTTTTGCTAGATCTCCGCGAACATGCATCTTCAGGGGCCTCCCTTGAAAACGACCCGAAAAGGTGTGGAGAGAATCGGTGGGGCCAACCGGGCAACACCTCTCCACTATACGGCGTATCGGCAGGGACAGACCGGGAGTGGAGTGTTCAGGGCAGCTCGAGCTGCCGAATGAGGCCCTCAATTCCGGCCGTTGGGCCACCCAGATCCCTGGCCTGCAAAGCCATGTCGAGTGCTTCCTTCCGTCTGCCGGCAGCCGCAAAAGCACGGGAGCAAGTGACAAGATTCACCGGATCCGCTCGATTCATGTCATACCCGTGCCGGGCCTGGACATGAGCAGCCTCGGACCAGCCCATTGCCAGATAGACCTCCGTCCGGTTTCGAGAGACCTCGGCGTACCCGGGAGACAGGGCCTCCGTCAGGAGGTAGCCTGCCTGGGATCGAGTCAGATCGCCGCCCAGGGCCATCAGTCCCGCCGCCCGGTACCGCGGCGCCGGCTCCATTGGAGAGACCTGGATCGCCCGCTCCAGATCGTCCAGGGCCGTCCGCATCCAACCTGACCTGTTCGACGCCGGCCCCCGGTCCATCAGAGCCCTGCCGGACCGAAGAAGCTCGCTGGCCCGGGATTGGGGCCGGGCGAGTCCGAACCCGGCCAGGCAGAGCGCCGCCACAATCATGCAGAGCAGGGGCAGCCCGGGCCGCCGGGCCACTCCGGGAGCAGGCTCTCCCGTCCCCTCCGCGGGCAGGGCCAGAAGGACCGCGGCCAGGGCTGCCAGAGGAGTGACGCAGAGCGTCACGGAGAAGAGGTTCTGAGCTCCCAGACCGGCCAGGGCAAGGTGCCTGGCCTCGATCTTCCCTGTGTCTCGAACCAGGCAGAGGATCAGATACCCGAACAGGAAGAGCGCCGGCAGGCCGCCGACGGCCGCCAGGTGGAGCGGGAAGTCGTGAGCATAGTCATTCACGTGTGTTAGACCCGTGGCCCGATAGTCCCTGGGCCGGAAGGCGGGGAACGTCTCCCCGAAGCTCCCGGGGCCCTGCCCCGTCAGAGGCCGGTCGGCAGCCATTGCCAGGGCGCCCTGCCAGATCACCAGCCGTTGCTGGAGCGTGGCCGTTCGGAACAGCTTCGCGCCGATCCAGGGGGCCGCAGCCAGCAGGAGCAATGCCGCCACGACGGCTGCCAGGCCCACTCTCCACGCTGGCAGCCGGGGCCGATCCACCAGTCGAGTCAAACCGGCCTGGATGGCCCAGCCCAGCCAGGCGGCCCTAGAGAAGGTGGCGAAGAGGGCCGCCAGCAGGAGAACCTCGACCACCTTCCAGCCCCACCGGAGCGGGCTCTGTCGCCGCAGAAGACCGGCGAAAGGCAGGGCCGCCAGAAGCCAGAACGCCAGGTAGTCCGGATTGCCGAGGGTCCCGGCCAGGGAACGGGCAGCCCAGCCTTCGGGGGCGACGAAGGCGATCCCCGTCCAGCGGGGAAACAGGAGCTGCAAGGTCCCGAGCAAGGCTGCTGTCAACGCCACCAAGGGTATCACCCGCGAGACCGCCTCCCGTCCTCGCCCGTTCAGGGAGAGCCGGATTGCGGCGTAGATCGCCAGCAGGAGAGTCCCGTCGACGAGGGACGCCCGGGACGCCCAGGGATAGGGGGAGAGAAGAGTCAAGACAGCCAGCCCGATCCAGGCGGCTGCCACGGCGCGGTCCGTCTGAATCGGCCTGAAGCCAGGGCCCCTCCGCCCTCCCGGACCATATGGCCGTCGGCTCCGTTCATCCCCCCTTCGACGTGGCTCAGGACATGCTTCGGCGCGGCTCAGGACGAACAGGTTGGGAAAACTTGGCCATTCAGTCGTCTTGGACTCATGCTTCCATAGCAGCTCGACGGCCAGGAGGACCCAGATGACCGCTGTCACCAGCCAGGCGAAGACGATCTTCGGCTCATTGGGATCGTAGCTCTTCAGGGAGAACGCCAGACCCAGCACACCCAGGAGCGCGAGCACACCCACCGCCGAGGGCTTCAAGCGCCGCCCCCCGGGTTGACCTGGCCCCCCGCCGATGGGCTCAGACGATATGGCCGCTCGCTCCGTTCATCCCCTTCGGCGTGGCTCAGGACATGCTTCGACAGGCTCCAAAGAAACAGCTTCGAGTGTGCCTGTGGCTCCACTTTCAGGATACATGTCCCGTAGAGGCAACACGGAGATCGCAGAGGTCGCGGAGACACAGAGGCCTTCTTGGGGGGCCGGGTTCCTCGTTTCTGAATACTGATCCGAGGCACCTCCCGGACAAAGTGGCATCCCCTGATCGCCGGGTCAGATGGAACCGGCCTTCGGCCCTTCCGGGAAGAAACCTCCGTGTCCCATCTGTGATCTCCGGAAACTCTGTTTAACGTCACGTGCGATCTCATCTGATGCCACCGACACACTCACCCGCCGGGTGCATGTCCCGTAGGGGGTCCCCTGGCCTATTCCGGATCCGGTCGCCCCACTTGGGATCCCCGCAACCATCGGGGGGCGAACGGAGGAGGGGACCCCCTACGGGACATGCACCCCTCACCCGCCCCCCGCCTTGACAGCCTCATGGGGGGGAAGACATCATAGAGCACCGGGTCCGCGGGGAGCCGGGACACCCTCCGGGACTTTCTTCATGCTGGCTCGCCCTTTCCTCTATACGCTGCTGACCCTCTGGGCACTCCTGTCCTTGTTTCCCCTGGCCTGGATGTTCCTGACGGCCTTCGAGAAGCCCGAGCTGATCCGGTCCACGGCGCTGCTGCCCGTCAGCAGCTGGTCCGATCTGGGCCTGGAGAATTTCCAGATCCTCTGGAAGCACGCACAGATGACTCGGTGGTTCGTGAACACCGTCCTGGTCTGCGTGGCCGCCACGGTGCTCCACGTCCTCTTCGATGCCATGGCGGGATACGCCTTCGCCCGGAAGGAGTTTGCCGGCAAGAGCCTGATCTTCTGGCTCGTCCTGGGAACCATGATGATCCCCGGTCAGGTCCTTATCGTCCCCTTGTTCCTGCTGATGCGCAACTTCGGGCTCATCGACACCCTGGCGGCGGTCATCCTGCCCTCCCTGTCGAGTCCCTTCGGGATCTTCATGATGCGGCAGTTCATGCGCAACCTGCCCAGGGACCTCCTCGACGCCGCCCGGATTGACGGCTGCTCCGAGTTCGGCATCTTCTGGCGTATCGTGGTGCCCATCTCGGCGCCGGCCATGGCCACTCTGGGCATCTTCGTGTTCATGAGCACGTGGAACGCCTTCCTCTGGCCCCTGGTGGTGCTGTTCAGCGCCGAGAACTACACTCTGTCCGTAGGCCTGGCCACACTTCAGGGCAAACACACCATCGATTACGGATTGCTCATGGCCGGCGCCACCGTGACAGCCCTGCCCATGATCCTGGCATTCCTATTCATGTCCCGGTTCGTCGTGAGAGGACTCTCGGCGGGAGCCGTGAAGGGATGAGCCAGCCGGGCCCCATCCTGGCCATCGAAGCGGGAGGCACGAAAACCGAGGCAGCCCGATTCGGCAGTGACGGAACCGTCCTGGCCCGCACACTCGCCGGCCCGGGCAACTACCAGCGCCTGGGCCCAGAGGGCTTGAAGGACCTGGTGATACAGCTGCTCTCGATCCTCAACGACGAGGCAGCCCTGGGCGAGATCGAATGCGCCGCTCTGGCCATGGCCGGCCTGGCTGGTGACCGGGACACGGCGGTGGCCCGGTCGATCCTGTCGAAGCTGCTGCCTGGCATCCCCGTGGTCGCCACCAGCGATGCCCGGGCGGCCCTGACCGGCGCCTGCGGCGAGTCCGGCATCCTGATCATCGCCGGGACGGGGTCCATCGTCGTCGGCCGCAACGGGTCCGGCCGGGAGCTGCGCTGCGGCGGCTGGGGGTCTGTCCTGGGCGATGAGGGCAGCGCCTACGACCTGGGAAAGCGGGCACTGATCCGGGCTTGCCGCGTCCTGGACGGAAGAGATGAACCGACTCGCTTCACCCATCGTGTCCTCGATACCTTCGCCCCGGAAGATCGGGGACCGGCCCGGGACTCCATTCTGGATCGAGTCACCTCCGTGGACCAGACAGCAGCCCTGGCGCCGATGATCTGCCAAGCGGCTCTGGAGGATGACGCCGATGCCAGGGAGATCATCAATACCGGGGCAGCCGCCTTGACCCAGATGACCGTCGCCGTCGCCCGGGGGCTGGACCTGGACCAGGGGTCAGCGGAGCTGGCCCTCTTCGGAGGGCTCCTGGGACGGCCGGGTCCCTACTCCGATGAAGTTCAACGCCAGCTCCGGACCGCCCTCCCGGACTGCCGGCCATCCCTGGCCCCGGCCGACGCAGCCTTGAAGGGCGTCGCCGGAATGGCCTCGGCCCGGCTGCAGGAGGTGCCCCATGCCCACCAGGCGTGACGCTGCCCCATCGAAGAGCCGCAAGAGGGCTCCCGAGAAGACACCCCGGGGCAAGAGTCGCCGTTCCGCGCCGGTAGTTCACAAGGCCGGACAGGTCTCCTCACGACCCAAGTCCATTCCTGCAAAGCCGGCGATCCGGGTCACGGAGCAGGCCAATCCGGCCACGGCCGACATCGATCAGCTCGATTCCCTGGCCGTCGTGGACCGGATCAACGCAGAGGACGCCGGGATTGCCCGGGCTGTCCACAAGGAGCGGAAGTCGATCGCCCGGGTCGTTGACCGGGTGGTGGATGCCTTCCGGTCCGGTGGCCGGCTCTTCTATGTCGGCGCAGGCACCAGCGGCCGTCTGGGCGTGCTCGACGCCAGTGAGTGCCCCCCTACATTCAGCACCAGCCCCCACCTGGTCCAGGGGATCATCGCCGGCGGCAAGCGCGCCCTTCACTCCAGCATCGAAGGCGCCGAGGACGACCCGGACCGGGCCGCCGAGGAGCTTCGAGGCCGGGGGCTGATGAGGGAGGACGTGGTGGTGGCCATCGCCGCCAGCGGCTCCACCCCATTCGCTCTCGGCGCCCTGATCGAGGCCCGTCTCACGGGAGCGGCGTCGGTGCTGGTCACCTGCAACGCCGACGCCGAACTCCGGTCCATGGCGGACATCACCGTGGCCCCCGTCGTCGGCCCGGAAGTGATCGCCGGGTCGACCCGGATGAAGGCCGGCACGGCCACCAAGCTGGTGCTCAACACAATCACCACGGCGGCGATGATCCGCTGGGGCAAGGTCTACGGCAACCGGATGGTGGACTTGAAGCCGGCCTGCGCCAAGCTGGTCAAGCGGGCTCGCAATCTGATATCGGATCTGGCGGACGTGGACTTCAAGGAAGCCAGCCGCCTGCTCGATAAGAGCGGCAACCGGGTCAAGGTGGCCATCCTCATGAGTCGCAAGACCTGCACTCCCAAGCAGGCCCTGGCTCTGCTGGCCCGCTCCGGCGGGATGCTGAGAGCAGCCCTGGAAGAAGAACCAGACAACAACAAGGAGGAATCACAATGACCCGGCCTTACTCGATCCTGACGGTGGCGACCCTGCTCGCCTTCGGCACCCTGCCCCTGGTCGCCGACGACAGCCTGCCTCCCCTGGGCTACTTCGACGTCGCTCGCCCGACGGGGGAGGCCAACGACGAACGGACCCACGAGATCTCATTCCCCCTGCAGCTGCGGATCGGCCTGATGGAGAAACAGTCCGACGTTGCCCTGACCTGCCGGAAGCCATTCCAGGTCCGGTACGGCGATCGGGTCAAGGCGGCGCCAGCGAACCAGAAGTGGACCTTCAAGATCCGCAGAGCCGAGGCGGCGCAGATTGAATACGCCGTCGCCGTCCGCACCTTGCCCTGGCACGAGAGGGAAGCGGCGGAGACAGAGGCCGCCGGCTGGCACGAGCGAGGTTTCGAGGGCGCCCGGGTCGCCACGGCCGGCGCCAGGATGACCTGCAGCGGCCGGGTGATTCACGATAACCGGCGGCACTTCGTCATCGTCGGCTCCTCCATCGACAAGGCGGAGGCGGAGGATCTGGCGACCGAACTGCGGGATCTGGGCGATCGGCCCTTCCTGGTGGAGAAGCTCCACCGGGAACCGGAGGGCATCATCGAAGCCCGCTCCTCCGGAGGAGCCAAGATCATCAGTCGCGGACCCTTCGAGATCTGGACAGAGGACCCCAGCGTGGTCCACGTGTTCCAGGTGGAGTTCGGAGTGGGTTACCCCTGGCACGGCCGGCAGGACCGGGATTTCTCTGGGAGCATCATCATCATGGTCGATCGCTGGGGCAAGCTGGTGGCCATCAACCGGGTCGAATTGGAGAAGTACCTGAAGGGAGTCGTACCGAGCGAGATCGAAGCGAATGCGCCTCCAGCAGCCCAGAAGACCCAGGCCGTCTCGGCTCGAGGCGAGACCCTCTCGGGCTACGGCGTGCGCCATCCTTCCGACCCCTACGACTTCGACGCCACACAACGGGACCAGGTCTACGGAGGAATCACGAAGGAGACTCCCGTTGCCTCAGCGGCCGTCAACGCCACCCGGGGACAGGTACTGAAGGCGGGAGAGGAGATCGTGGAGACGGTCTACTCCGCCAACTGTGGCGGCCACACGGAGAACAACGAGGTAGTCTGGTCCTCGCCCCCGGATCCCCAGCTCAGAGGAGTGGCCGACGCTCCGGAAGGCGCTATGCCCTCACCGGTGACGGGCTCCGATCTCGAGGCATTCCTCCGCGGCTCTCCTGACGCCTATTGCCGCATCCCGGGGCGGGGCCCGAAACACAAGTACCGCTGGGACGTTACTTTCACGGCAGCCCAGCTTGATGCCTTCGCCGAGAAGGCCGGCCTGGACATCGGCAGGGTCATGGGATTCGAACTGCTGGAACGGGGAAGGTCCGGCCGGCTTCGTTCCATGAAGGTACTCGGCGAATCGGGCACGGCCCGGATCGACAAGGAGCTGCCGATACGGCGATTCTTCGGAGGCCTCCGATCGGCCCTCTTCATCATCGAACCCGGGGCCCCCTCCGGCGGCCGGCCAGACAGCTTCACCTTCACCGGTGGAGGCTGGGGACACGGAGTCGGGATGTGTCAAATGGGGGCGCGAGGCATGGCGCAGGCGGGGAAGAGCTACGCTGAAATCTTGAAGAAGTACTTCTCCGAGACGGAGCTAGTCGGGCTCTATGACTGACACGGGCGCCGTCGAGATCGGACTGGACCGCCTGTTTCGGGCGCAGCGGGACATGGTGGCCGGCAAGCGGCTGGGCTTGATCACGAACGCCGCCGCCCGGGATCGGGAAGGCCGGACCTGTCTCGACAGATTCGTCGCCGCTGGATGCGACGTGGCCCGGGTCCTGGCTCCCGAGCACGGTTACGGTCTGGAGCATCAGGAAGGCGACGCATTTGACGGCGTGGGTCATCCGGTCCACGGCATGTCCGTGATGCCCTTCTACGGTCCCGGCCTGGACAGGACAGATCAGCTCTGCGATGGCCTGGACCTCCTGGTGTTCGACCTGCCGAATCTGGGAATCCGGTGCCATACCTACCTGGCGTCACTCCTGGAGGCCGGTGAATTGTCGGCGAAATGCCAGGTCCCGCTCCTGATCCTGGACCGCCCCAGCTCCCTTGGGGGCGCCGTGGCGGAGGGGCCGATCACGGAGCCCGGTTTCCGGGGCGAGCTGGCCCCCTGCGACGTGCCCTTTCGCCACGGCCTGTCCTGGGTGGAGGTCTGGAACTGGGTCAACCGCGGAGGGGACCCGAGGGCCGGCGTCACGGGAGTTCTTCTGGAAGGATACGATCGAAGCTGCTGGCATGACGAGCTGGGCCTCTCGTGGCATGGGCCGAGCCCGAACCTGCCGGAGCTGGCCTCCGCCACGGCCTACCCGGCGACGGTCTGGGTAGAGGGCACCAACCTGTCGGAGGGCCGGGGTACGTCCCGCCCCTTCGAGGTGCTGGGGGCGCCCTGGATCGACGGGGATGAACTGGCCCGGAGGCTCCAGTCCCGGCGACTGCCGGGGGTGGCGTTCCAGGCCGTTTCCTTTCAACCCGGGAGGTCCAAGCATGCCGGTCTTCCCTGCAGCGGCGTGGGCCTTCAAGTGCTGGATCGGCATGACTACCATCCCGTGCGGACCGGGATGGCCATCCTGCAGGAGGCGGCGGACCTCCATCCCGATTCCTTCGCCTGGGTCCGGAACGAGATCCGGGGAACCTGGTTCGTCGACCGGCTGGCCGGTACGGACAGGCTGCGCCGCGCCGTGGACGGGCTGGACGATCCGGACCAGTTCCTGTCGCAGGTGGAGGAGGAGTGCGCGGCGTTCCTCGTCGACCGGCGGCAGATCGAGACCTACCACGGGCGGGACTGAAGGAGACGGAGATGACTTCATCGGAGTTGCGGAGCAGGGTTGGAAAGGTTTTCATGTTCGGGTTTCAAGGAGAGTCGCCCTCTGACGCACTGCGTCATTTCCTCGGTGACAGAGGGGTGGGGGGCGTCATCGTCTTTACCCGAAACGCCCGGGACGGCGCGGCCCTGGCGGACCTGGTGACGGAGATCCGGGCCCTGGCGCCGGAGCCGATCCTGATCGCCATCGATCACGAGGGAGGTCCCGTGCTCCGCCTCTCTTCCGGCGCCAGTCAGCTGCCCTCGGCGATGGCCCTGTCCGCCACGGGGAATCCGGACCGGGCCGCCCTGGCCGGCAGGATCGCCGGAGCGGAGCTGGCGGCCATGGGGGTGGACATCAACCTGGCTCCCGTGCTGGACGTAAACACGAACCGGGACAACCCGGGCATCGGATGCAGGAGCTTTGGCGAGACCGCCGGCGACGTGGTCCGGTTCGCCCTGCCGTATCTGAAAGCCCTGCAAGAGGCTGGGGTCTCGGCGACAGCGAAGCACTTCCCAGGGAAAGGTTCCGCCAGCCTGGACGCCCACTTCGATCTGCCCTACATCACCCGGGGTGAGGCGGACCTCCGGTCCGTCGATCTCGAGCCGTTCCGGCAAGCCGCCGCCGCCGGTATCGACTGTTTCATGGGGAGTCACACGGTCTACGAGGCCTTCGGCGATCAGGTCCCGGCGACCCTATCCCGGAAGGTGATGACGGGCATGCTCCGGGAGGAGCTGCAGTTCCCCGGTGTCCTGATCACCGACGACCTGGAGATGGGCGCCATCCGGGACCATTTCGGATTCGAAAGAGCCATTCGGTCCTCTTTCACGGCAGGAGCGGATCAGCTGCTGATCTGTCACGAGGCCGAGAAGCAGACAGCGGCGATGGACCTGATCGAAGAGTCGATCCGAAGCGGTGAGATCTCCGAGGGTCGACTCGACGAGAGCGTCGCCAGGGTGAGCCGCCTTCAGCAGAAACACGCGGTCCGGAGACAGGCCGGGTCCGCCCCGCTAAAGGAGCTCCTGTCCCGCCACAGGGCTGACGTAGATGCCCTGTGGCGAGATTCCATCTGCCTGCTTCGAGATCCCCAGAGATCCCTGCCCCTCCGCAGGGACCAGCAAGTCCTGGCCGTCTTCCCGGAGCTGGCGGAGCTGAGTCCCGTCGACGAGGGCAGCGGCGAGGATCCCGCCCTGCCTCAGCTGATGCAACAGGCCCTGCCTCGACTCTCCTCGGCCCACTTCACCCCCCGGAACATCGAGACCCCTGCCCTGCCTTCGGATCAGGTGGAGGCTGCGGAGCTGACCCTGTTCTTCTCTTACAACGCACACGTCGACCCGGATCAGACTCGGTTACTCCAGTCTGTCCAGAAGAGGAGCAAGCGATTCGTACTGGTGGCGCTCCGGAACCCCTACGATCTCCGGTTCGCCAGGCCGGAGGACACGGCTCTGGCCAGCCTGGGGTTCCGGAAGGACGTGCTGATCCGCCTCTCCCGGGTCCTGCTGGAAGGGGCCGGTGCACCGGGCCGATTACCGGCCGGAGCCGTCTGTTAATCCCAATGCCGGTAAGATAAGACGGATTTTGTTGTAGTGGGGCTCCGCCCTGAGGCATCCATGCATCGTTGAGAAGAGCCTTGAATAAAGGAACAGGCACCTGCAAGCTGGTCGTGTTCAAGCGGCCAGGAGGTGCCTGTGAAGCGAGAGATGATTGTAGCCT
>JAJFLN010000153.1 GCA_021772705.1 Candidatus Cloacimonadota bacterium
ATGACAACAGTGGAGATGTAGAGATCGAACAGGTCTCTTTCTTCGCGCCACCACTTCTTCGTGATCTCGTGATGGGCCTGGACGACGATATCGGTCCGTCGGGAAAAGAGGTAGGAGGGGATGGAAGAGTCGAGGTAGACGGAGGGTCGGGTCATGGTGAGGAGATCCTACTGGTCGTCTTCGTCCCCGTCGAGATCTTCCAGCTCGTCGATCTTGCCGAGGGTCTCTGTCACCTTGGCCGCCAGGGTCGCCATGTTCTCCCGGAGCTGTTCTGCTGTGAGGACGAGCTGCTCGTCGGCGTGGTTGACCAGTTCGTCGGAGTCGACGATGAGCTGGTTCGTGTTCTCCAGGATCGGGGGAAAGCAGCCCTGGGAGAAGAGGACCGTGGAAAGGAGTATCGCCTGGAGGATCTGGCTTCGGTTCTGGATCTGCATGGGTTCCGCCCCCTCAGTGTCGCCGGCCTTTCGCTAGTTTCCGGTCGTTTCAGTTTCACTGGACTTCCTGACGCAGACATCGTGCCAGGCGGTTGAATCTACTCTGACACAGGGATCGTGCTAGACCCGAGGCGTAACAGAACTGTGACGGGGAGTACCGCTGGCGTCTCTTCAGGGCCTAGACTGGAGTCGGAACTGAGGAGAAACTACTGGGCTGGGAAGAAGCAGGGATCATCGCCGCCGCCGGATTCGCTGGCGCTTTGCTGTCGACGGTCATCGGCATGGGGGGAGGGCTGCTGCTGCTTCCCATTCTCATGACTCTGATCGAACCGAAGGCCGCCGTGGCAATCAACACGGTCGGCATGCTCTGGAACAACGTCAACAAGCTCTGGTTGTTTCGGAGGGACCTGGTCACCCGGGTGGCGTGGCCCCTGATTCTGGGTAGTCTTCCTGGCACCGTTCTGGGAGCCTGGACCCTCTACGTGCTGCCTTCACTGTTGTTGAAACGGCTGCTCGGCGCCTTCGTGATTGGTTACCTCATTCTCGGCAAGCCTTACCGCTGCCGGACAGAGACCAGGACCGAGTTGCCGCTGGCTGCCTCCATGGTCGACCGGCCCGTGGCGCTGTTCGGAGTGGGCGTGATAACGGGCTACGTCTCGGGGGCCCTGGGCATCGCCGGTCCCCTGAACACCATGTTCCTGCTGTCTTTCGGACTGGCGAAGGCGGCCTTCGTGGCCACCAACGCCATGCTCTCTATCTCCTCCCACGTTCCCAAGACCCTGCTCTATGGAGGCGCCGGTCTGTTCCCGGACCTCTGGCCCGCCTATCTCATGGCCCTCCTGCCGGCCGTCAGCCTCGGTAGCCTGGTTGGCAAAGCGGTGTCGCCCTACCTGAGCGAGAGGGTCTTCAGGGTCGCCATCAGCCTCGTTCTGGTGGCGGCGGCCGCGAAGCTACTTCTGGACTGAGGCCCCCGAGCGCTGGGCCCACTTGCCGTCTGTGTACATCTTCGCCACCTCGATGTATATTCACCTTCAGGATGTCGAGTCCGACGCAATCAGCCGGATCGCCGGTCTCAGAAATAGGTACCGCCTCCTCGGAGCCCCAGGGGTCCGGGCAGGAGGCTGACGTTCTGACGACAGATTCCCGTACCCTTGCCACTGCGGAGGCGGAGGTTCTCGCGGCAGCCGAGCAGCCGGTTCGGCTCTACGCCGTCACGCCGGAGAAGTTCAGATCCCGCATAGCTGAGCCTCATCCGACGCTGGACACCAAGGTGATCCGTGAGGCCCTCGACTTTGCGACTACGGCCCACGAGGGGCAGAAGCGAGAGTCCGGCGAGCCCTATATCAATCATCCCGTCGCCGTCGCATCGATCCTGATGGACCTGAAGATGGATACGGCCACCATCTGCGCCGGCCTGATGCACGACGTTCTCGAGGACTGCTCGGTCACCCGGGAAGAGATGGAGCGGAAGTTCGGCTCCACGATCTCCAACCTGGTGGAAGGAGTGACGAAGATCTCGAAGCTCAACTTCGAGACCCGGGAGCAGTTCCAGGCCGAGAACCTGAGGAAGATGCTTCTGGCCATGACCAGCGACGTGCGGGTGATCTTGGTGAAGCTCGCCGATCGATTGCACAACTTGTCGACCCTGAAATTCACCTCCCCGGAGAAGCAGAAGCGGGTCGCCAGGGAGACGATGGAGGTCTTCACGCCCCTGGCCCATCGCTTGGGAATCTACAAGATCAAATGGGAGATGGAGGACCTCTGCCTTCGATACACGGACCCGAAGATCTACTTCGAGCTCATCAAGAAGGTCGCCAAGAAGCGAGGCGAGAGAGACGCCTTCGTCAAGAAGCTCATGAGCGACGTGGAGAACGTCTTGGCCAAGCAGGGCATCAAGGCCAGGGTCACGGGACGGCCGAAGTCCTTCTTCTCCATTTATAAGAAGACCATCAAGCGCAGCCGGGATCTGGCGGAGGTCTACGACCTCCTGGGAATCCGGATCATCACGGAGTCCATCAAGGACTGCTACGCCGCCCTTGGCGTGATTCACGAGACCTGGAAGCCCATTCCCAACCGCTTCAAGGACTACATCGCCGTCCCGAAGACCAACCTCTATCAGTCGCTTCACACCACGGTCATCCATCCCGATGATCAGGTGTTCGAGGTCCAGATACGCACTCGCGAAATGGACGAAATCGCCGAGGACGGAATCGCGGCCCACTGGAGCTACAAGGCCGGCGACGAAGCCCGGAATCCGAAGCTCATGCAGGAGAAGCTCGCCTGGCTGAGGCAGATCCTGGAGTGGCATCAAGAGGTCTCCGACACGGGCGAGTTCGTGGAGAATGTCAAGCTCGACCTCTTCCAGAGTCAGGTCTACGTCTTCACGCCCCAGGGGCGGGTGATCGAACTGCCAGCGGGAGCCACGCCCCTGGACTTCGCCTACACGATTCACACCGAGGTGGGTCACCGGTGCGTCGGCGCTCAGGTCAACGGCAAGATGGTCCCCCTGACCTATCAGCTCCGGAACGGCCAGATCCTGACGGTCTTGACGAGCAAGCAGAGCAAGGGCCCGTCGAGGGACTGGCTGGATGTGGTCAAGTCCAGCAGGGCGAAGTCGAAGATCCGCGCCTGGTTGAAGCGTGAGAACCGCGACGAGTTCATCACCCGAGGCCGGGAGTCCCTGACCGACGAGTTCAAGAAGCGCAGCCGGGGGATCGAGGACAAGGTTCCGGGTCCCGCGAGCTACATGCGCAGCCCCGAGTTCGAGGAAGTCATGAAGAAGTACAACTTCAAGGAACTCACGAGCTTCATGCTTGCCGTGGGTCAGGGGGACGTCTCGGCCATCGCCGTCATCAATTCCCTGCCGTGGTTCTCGAGGGAGATCCAGGAAGAGAAGGATCTGCCGGCGCTGATCGGGCCGACTCCTCCGGCCTCCCGGGCGGGCACCAAGGGTGTGCTGGTCAGCGGTATGGGAGACATGATGACTCGACTGTCGAAGTGCTGCAGTCCCGTCATCGGGGACCCGATCGTGGGCTATATCACCCGAGGGCGCGGAGTCAGTGTTCATCGCCGGGACTGTCCCAACTTGATCGGATTCGACACCCAGGCGGAGCGGCAGGTCGAGGTGGCCTGGGACATCCAGGAGAACGAAGGGAAGGACACCACCTATCTCGTGGAGATTGAAGTGAGGGCAGCGGATCGTCCCAACGTGTTGCTGAAGGTGACGAAGGTGATCTCCGACTTCAAGCTGAACATCCACTCCGCATCGGCTCGGGTCAATCGCCACGACCAGGGGATTCTGAACTTCACCGTCGAGATCCGGAGCAAGTCACAGCTCGATTTGCTGCTCACCCAGGTTCGGGATCTGCCGGAAGTGAATCAGGCCTACCGGGTACAGCCTCAGAAGAAGCCCGGGGCTCGGGCTCAGAACTAGACCTCCGCCTCGGCAAGACCCCGGGTCTGAACGCCGGTGCGTACCCTCCTCAGTTGCTCCTCTTCTTGCCAGTGGACCGGACCTGGCCTATATTTCAATGTGGGAAAGGAGTCGCTACTTGTCAGGGATCACGTGCCGGGTGTGTGGAGAAGGATTGGGAAGTCTCGGGGCTCCTCCCGTGACCTGCCTGGCTTGCGAGACCTCCTTCCACATTGACTGCTGGTCCTTCAATGGCAGCCGGTGCGGCGTCTATGCGTGCCAGGGGAAACGAGCCGTGGCGGGCTTGCCCGAAGGGACCAGCCTGCCAGTAATGAACATCGATGCCGATTGCGTCGTCTGGAGCCGCCGGGCTCTGCCCCTGCTCCTGACACTGGTTGGCTGCGCCGGAATCCTGGCATCCCTGATCGGAGCCTGGATGGTCCCATCGGCCAGCTTCATCCTGGCCTTCACGGCAGTCACTCTTTGCCGGGGTGTGTTCGACACACTGGCCTGGCTGAAGGCCGTGGAGATCGACGATGACGGCCTCCGGCTCCGATACCTGTTCTCCCGGCCCAGGAAGATCGACTGGGGACAGGTGATTCGGGGTCCCGGCCGGGGCAACTGGTCCGGCGCCCTGCTGCTGCCGGGGGGAGAGATCCTCGTCCTGCCAGCCGATGAGCCTGGATTCGATCAGGTCTTGCAGCGATTGTCCCTGGAGCTGTCTCGCCACCGGCTGACGCCAGAACCGATCTTCATCGGAGAGAGGGCATGAGCGACCTTCCGCCGGTTCTAGAACCGGAAGTGATGCGGATCGTGCCGGTCTGCATCGTCTGTGGCGAGGGTCTCGGTGCCGATGCCGACAGGGTTCGGTGTGTCGCTTGCGACACGCCCCACCACGGTGATTGCTGGAGGTTCAATGGTCAGTGCGCCGTCTACGGCTGCGGGATGACCCGGTTCGAGGGGATGGCCGACGGCGACATGTTGCCTGACGAGTTGCTGATTGATGACGGCGAGGCAGGCGAGGAATCTCACCTCTATCGCTTGAGCGGGGGAATGAGCGGTGTCGACGTGGCCCATCTCGGCCTGATCATCGTGCCCCTGCTCTGGCTTCCCGTCGCCGTAGAGGGGGGATGGCTGCTGGCGGGCAACCTGCTGCTCGTGGCCTTCCCACTGCTGCTTTTCCTCTTCCAGGTACGGACCTTGACCCAGGAAGCCGAAGGACTGCGGGTGGGCTACCTGCTCTGGAGCCGGCTGGTTTTCTGGGCCGAGATCCGCAGCTTCGGATCGGATCCGCTCCTCGGATATGCCTTGCGGCTCCAGGACGGCACACAGCTCAGCATCCCGGCCGAGCCCGGCGAGCTCCGAGAGCTGGAGATCAGCGTTTACCGACGCATCAGAGAAGTCGCCTCTCGGCCTGGAACGTGTTAGAGGATAGAGGAAGGCAAGGGCCCGATCGGGTCCTCGGCGGTCGAGATCCCCGGGGTGTATCGGTCACCCAAGGATCGGCTCCAGTCCGCCGGGCGTGGCCATGAAGTGAAGGTGCAGGAGGAAAAACAGGTTTGTCCAGGGCCTATCTGAAGCACAAGGCGGGTGAATACACCCTCTCGGGAGGCGTTTGCTCCATAGGCCGCGAGCCTTCTTGCACGATCTTCTTTGATGATCAGGAGCTCTCCCGGAAGCACGCCATCATCGTCGGCTACAACAGCGAATACACGTTGATGGACTTCAAGTCCTCCAACGGGGTGCAGGTGAACAACCGCCCAGTGGAGCAGTGCCGGCTCCATCACGGCGATCTGGTTCGAATGGGCTCCCAGCTCTTCGAATTCAACCGTGACGAGGATGCCGGAGGTCCTCCGGATGCCGGTTCCCAAGCCGGTCAGAAGCCGGCAGGCAAGGGTGGTGGCGACAAGTCCCGGCTCCTGACCATGCTCGACCTGGCGGAAGGCCAGGCCTTGCACACCCTGGCCGAGCCTCGGGCCGTGGCGGAGGCAGCACCCCAGGAGGAGGATGAGTCGGTTCAGAAGCTGCTCATTCTCTACAAGGTGTCGAAGATGATCACCTCCGAGCTCGAGGGCCGGCCTCTGCTCAACAAGGTCATCGACCTGGCGCTGGAGGTGATGCGGGCTGACCGGGGATTCATCATGCTCGTCGATCCGGCCACGGGAAAGCTGGTTCCCACCGTGGCTCGCGAGATGGAAGGGATGATGGGAAAAGATGGACCGATCACCATCTCGAAGAGCATCGTCGACGAGGTCTTCGAGAAGGGAGAACCGATCCTGACCAAGGACGCCCTGGTCGATCCCCGATTCGTCACCAGCGGCTCCATTCAGATGTACAACATCCGCTCCGCCATGTGCGTGCCGCTTCACTCCAAGGAAGAGTGTCTCGGCGTGATCTACGTGGACAACCGGATTCAGTCCGACTGCTTCGAGGATGACGATCTGGACCTGTTGAAGGCCTTCGGAGACCAGGCTGCTATCGCCATCACCAACTCCAGGCTTTATGCCTCACTGGAAGAGCAGACCCGGCAGAGAGAGAACCTGTCCCGATTTCTGTCTCCCGACATCGTGGACAAGATCCTGGAAGAGAAGGGTGGCATCGGTCTTGGCGGAACCCTGGTGAACGCTACGGTCCTCTTCTGTGATATTCGAGGTTTCACGTCCTTCTCCGAGGCTCGTCGATCCGAGCCTCAGAGGGTGGTGGAGATTCTGAATCAGTATCTGGAAGCCATGACGGCCTGCATCTTCCAGTTCGGCGGAACACTGGACAAGTACCTGGGCGACGGAATTCTGGCCATCTTCGGAGCTCCCTTCAACCCCGAGGACGCTCCGTTCAGGGCCGTATCCGCGGCCATGGCCATGCAAGTCCACATGGACCGGCTCTGCAAGGAGTGGATGGAGCGCGAGCAGTTCGGTCTGCTCATGGGAGTGGGAATCAACACGGGGGATGTGGTCGCCGGAAGCATCGGGTCCGTGAAGCGCATGGATTACACCGTCATCGGCGACTGCGTGAACACCGCGAGCCGGATCTGTTCTGCCGCCCAGGGGAGGGAGATCCTGATCACCAACTCCACCTACGAGGCCGTCAAGGACAGGATCGAGGTCCGGGATCCACTGGAGATCAAGGTGAAGGGCAAGGCCGAACCCATCGCGGTCTACAAGGTCGTCCGCCCCAAAAAGTAACCTGCCGGCGATCTCCAATTTCCATGAATTAGTGGAAGAAATGTTTGAAAACGAGGGCACTGCCCTCGAACTCCCGCCAGGGGCCATTGGCCCCTGGGCCCCGATGAACAGGTCAAGCTTTCGTATGTCATTCAAGTGTTCATCAGCACTCTCAGTCCCACCAGTCCAATTGGGGGTTTGG
>JAJFLN010000154.1 GCA_021772705.1 Candidatus Cloacimonadota bacterium
AACGAGGTCCTCGACGAGCTGCGTGCCCAGGAGTTGATCCACCTGGAGAAGGCCAACCAGGAACCGCTCCTCTACCGGGTCCTGAGCGACTTCTGCGGCTACGGCCCCATCCAGTCCCTGATGGACGATGTGGAGGTCAGCGAGGTGATGGTGAATGGCCCGAAGAAGATCTACGTGGAGCGGAAGGGCCGAGTCTCGCTCTCGGATCAGGTCTTCGTCGACGACGGCCACGTGCAGAAGATCCTGCAACGCATGCTGACCCCCGTCAACCGCCGCTGCGACCTCACCAGCCCCATGGTCGATGCCCGGCTCTTGGACGGAAGCCGGATCAACGCCGTCATACCCCCTCTGGCCTTGACGGGCACCACTCTGACCATTCGCAGGTTCGCCAAGGACGCTTACACCATCGACAAGCTCGTGGAGCAGGGCTCCCTCTCCCAGGACATGTGCGACTTCCTGCGGGCCGCCATCGCCGTACGCCTCAACGTCGTCGTGTCGGGAGGAACGGGCTCGGGCAAGACCACGACTCTGAATGCAATCAGCGCCTACATCCCGGTGGACGACCGCATCGTCAGCATCGAGGACACCGCAGAGTTGCAGCTGCAGCAGGACCACGTGGTGCCCCTCGAGAGTCGGCCGCCAAACCTGGAAGGCAAGGGGCAGATCACGATCCGGGAGCTGGTGAAGAACGCCCTCCATATGCGTCCCGAGCGGATCATCGTCGGTGAGTGTCGCGGCGGCGAGGCCCTGGACATGCTCCAGGCCATGGCCACGGGCCAGTCGGGCTCGCTCACGACGGGTCACGCAAACTCTCCGAAGGAGATGATCGCCCGCCTGGAAGTCATGGTTCTCATGTCCGGCACGGGGCTGCCGGTGGAGAGCATCCGGGAGCAGATGGCAGGCACCATCGACATCATCGTTCAGCAGCAACGCTTCCGTGACGGTACTCGCCGGGTGACACACATCTCGGAGGTGACCGGCCTGGCCCCGAACGGAGAAGTGGAGATCAAGGACATCTTCCGGTTCGAGACCTTGGGCTTCTCCACGGAAGGCGAGGTCGTCGGTGAGTACAAGGCCACCGGTTACATACCGAGTTGCATCAACCTCTTCCGCAACATGAACACCGTGCTCCGGGACGCCATGTTCGGAGACAAAACGTCAGTGGAGAGGGAGTACGAACGGATTGATAGGCAACGCAAGATCCGGCAGAAGACCGAGAAGCGGCTGGAGAAGCTCCGTTCCCGGGAGGACACAGGTTCCCGCCCGTTGATCACCCTCAAGATGGACCCCGGCAGTGAAACCCTCGCCAATGAGGTCGCCCGCCGGAAGGGGCAGCAGGCCGACGTGTCAGAGCTGCTGAGCCAAAAAGCCGACAATGCGGACCCCGCCACACCGGAGCGTCCCCTGACTCCCGAGGTGGAGCTGGCAGTTCAGATGCGGGAGCGGATGGCCGAGAAGGAGAAGGAGCAGACCCGAGACCTGACGGGAACATCCCGGGATCACCTGGATTACCTCGAGAATGCCGGAGAGGCCTCCCAGGCACCGGCGAATGCTCCTGACATTACCAGCCGCCTCCGGTCGAGACGGGGTGCCGATTCCGTACTTCTCAGGAGACTGAAGGAATCCGGCAAGAAGGAAGGGGACGAAAGGTCGTGACATCTCGACTTCACAATCTCATCAGCGGCCTCTTCCTGGGGCTGCTGGCTCTCCTGGTCAGCGCCCCTTCGCACGTATCGGCCGCCGCACCGGTGCCGCGACCGGGCCGCCCCCCCCCGATTGTCCAGCAACCGGCGAGACAGATCGTCGGACGGATAGCCCCGCTGGAAGGCGGATTCTTCGTTCGACTTGGCGGCTGGAGCCGCTGGCAGTTCTTCCGATCCCCCATCAGCCTCGGAGCCGGAGACGAGATCCGCGTTCCCGACGGATTCCGAGCCGAGCTTCAGTTGCCCGATCGAACCCGTCTCAGAACCCGAGGGGAGACCCTGATGATGGTCCGGACACCTGAGCTGCTGATCGATCGCGGCGCCCTGGACGTCATGGCCGACGAACCGATTCGTCCCGTTCGCATCCTGACTCCCGCCGGGGCTGTCGCAGCCCCGAGAGCGAGGTTCAGCCTCCAAATTTCCGTGGGGCGCCACGACGTCGAGGTCCGAATTCTGAGCGGTGTCGTCAGCGCACAAGCACTGGTGGGCAACCGGGAGATCCTGGGGGGTACGGGTCGCGTGATCCACATGGTTCCTGGAAGGGCCCCCGTTCTCACGGGGGAACGAGTCGCCGTGGGCCGGGAGATGGAGCGATTCGCCTCTGCCGGCCGGGTCCCGGATCGCTCCCCCCTTCCACCCGGCGTGGCGCCGCTCCATGCCATGGGCGCTCCCCCAGCCGGATCCACCGTCGGTCCGAACCCCGAAGCAGCTGGCGGTGGCGAGAGTCACGATAAGCCGCCCCGGACTCTGAAGCCCGGCGCCCTGCGTCTAAGTTTGAGAGACCGGATGCGAAGCCTCAGGAGTTCCGATGAACGATGCCGGCGTTACCGGAGCGGTCTGGCGGAACGAGCAACTGATGAACGGAAGAACCTGCAGCGAGGTCTCGAGCTCTCGGGCTCCGAGCCGACGCTGCTGCAGGAGCGTGCCCTGGCTCGAAAGGTCTGGACCGAGAAGCGCCGGCGCATCAATCAGCGCACAGGCCTGCGGCTGGTCCGAGCGGGCTGGAGTCGTTCCCGGTTCAGCCCCGGTGAGACCCGGGACGGGATCATCCAGGATCGTCGCCGGGAGCTTCTCGGCCGGGATCTCTGGCTTCAGACTCGAGAAGGAGTTGCCGAGACACGGAGAGCGATCTCCACCATCGAGGCCTCTCTCACGGGATTGAACAACCAGATCACCGGCCTCCCGGCCGGCGGGGCCAACGCCAACCGGCTGGCAGAGCTCCAGCAGCAGCGGGACTCCCTGCTGTCCCGGGCAGACGATCTGGAGGATCGCATCGAAGAGCTGATCGAGATCCAGTGAACTCCGTTTCCAGCAGAGTCCTCGATGCCGCTTCCCCGGCGGGACCCCGCTGGAGGCCGATCCTCGCCGCGGCTCTGACTTTCCTGGTCCTGACCTCATCGGGATGTGGCGACAAGCCGATCGAGTCCCCTCGACGTTTCACCGAGAGCCTGATGGTCGACATCCAGGAGCGGGCCTTCGATCGTCTCTACGACAAGCTCACACGACAGCGGCAGCGAGAGATGGCCCGGGAAGAGTACATTCGTTACAACCGGCAAAAGTTTGAACAGCTCGACCGGATCGGAGGGTATTTTGATGACTGGTGGGTCATCGAACAGGACGCCCTCGAGAATCAGCGGGAGGCAAGCATGATCGTCCGTGTGGACGCCGTGTTTCCCCGTCGCGATGGTCCGAGCCGGCACCAGAAGAGTCTCGTCTTCGAATTGCTATTCGAGGATGGAGAGTGGAAATTCGATGGCTTCAGGAGTTATGACAGTCAGTGAGACCGTCCGAATCGCGGCGGCCGGCACCTGAAGGAAAGCGAGGATTTATGTCCAAGGATATCGAAGAAGTATTTGGAGTCAGAAGCTGCGCCATTCTCGAGGACATGAACCGGGAAGAGCTGGAGGCTCTCCGCGAGGGGGCCAAGCTGCGAGAGTATGACGAGAAGAACCCTATCCTTTGCGAGGAAGGGACCACCGGGGACGGCTTCGGTCTCGTCGTCAGCGGCCAGGTCCGGGTGTTCAAGTCCGACACGAAGGGCAAGGAGTACCTGCTGGCGGTCCTGAAGGAGGGCGACTTCTTCGGTGAGATGGCCCTCATCGACGAAGAGGTCCGCTCCGCCTCCTGTCATGCTCTGGAGGACGTGACCGTACTCTGGATCAACCATGGCCAGTTCAAGAAGTTGCAGGAGACCCATCAGGATCTGGTGTCAAAGCTCCTGATCAAGTTGATGGTCAACCTGAGTCATCGTCTCCGTCTGCTCAACGATCGGTACGTCTACGTCCGAAGCTGCTACACCGGAAAAGCTGCCTGATCCACCGGCCGGGGAGTGCGGAAGCTCTCAGGCCTTTGCTCGAGGAGATCCCATCATGAGAGCACGCGCCCTGACTCCCTTCCTTTCGATCCTGCTTGTCCTGACGGTCTTCGCATCGGCCTCGGTTGCCCAGCCCTCGGTCCATCGGCAACCTGAAGTGACCACCCTGCCAGGATACGAAGGCCTGATCGTCACCAACGATTCCCTCGTCCTGCAGGCCACGGGCGGCCCCCCTGACGTGGCGGCCACGCTCCAGCACTGCAGCGACGAGACGTCACCGCCGCAAGCGACCCGGCGCTGCCGGCGCCGCGTCCTCTCCACAGTTGCCCTGGTCTTCTTCCTGGTGCTCCTGATGGCTTTCATGGCCAAGGTGATCACCTTCTGTCTCCTGGACAGACTGCTCGGCGAATACGAGCTGGTCCGTCGACAGGACCCTTCCTCAGACGCCGGTGCCGGCAGCGGGGATGATGCACCGGTGGAGAAGAAGCAGGAAGAGCCCGAAGGGGAAACACCTTCGGAATCGGACAGCGAACCGGACTCCGAATAGCGGGCCGGACATTATTCTGCCCTGAGCCCTAACAATTGCGCCCTGGTTGCCGATGTAACTGATGTGCAGGCGTCTGTACAGGACACCTGCCTCCACGACATCAGGAGACAGCCATGGCTTTCCAGCGTATTCTGGCAGTAACAATTCTCACCGGCAGCCTGGTCGCCCTCAGCAGCAGCGGCGCGCTGGCCAGCAAGCTGGCAACCGAACCTCGAGACATCAGGGAAGGCAAGCTGGTCACGCCGCTCTATGAAGGGCCGAAGGAAGTGGTCACCGCTCCCGGCGAACGCCGCCCTCTGGAGAGCCAGACCGAGTCCCAGGAGCCGCTCATGCTCGATGTCATCCCTTCCAGCCATCAGGAGGACCTGAATCGACGGGTCCCAACGCCGAGCAACCGAAGAAACCGGACCCTGGATTCCATCCTTGGCGCCGTCGCCGAGGTCTGAACATGCGACCGTTCCCTTCGACAGATCGCTTCCAGAACACCGCCCCTGCAGGACCCGCCCTGCTGCTCACCCTGGTTGTCCTCTTCTCGGCAATCCCGGCGTCAGCGCAGACGGAGAAGGCGGAACCGGATACGGCCTCGCTGCAGCGGCAGTACGTCCAGCAGGTAGCGGCGCAGATCGATTCATTCGTCCAGACCATGTCTCCCGATCTGACCCAGTCGGACCCCTTCTTTGCCAGCCGATCGGCCCTGAACCCCGACGGCCGAAAGGCAGCTCTGGCGCTCTCTCGAGAGCAGGGCGGCGAGAACCGGTGGTCCGTGCTGATCCTGGACAAGGCGACTCTGGACGTGACGGAAGTCTATGACTTCATTCGCGCTCACGACCTGAACAAGCTCGAGTGGTCACCGGACGGAGAACAGCTGCTGCTTCTGGCGGAAGACATCAACCTTTCGGGACCTCCAGGCAGCCTCTCGGTGATCGACTCCCGGTCCAAGAGGGCCTATGTGATCGATCGAGGTGTCTGGCAATATGTCCTGTCGCCCGACGCCCGCTCCCTGGTCTACGAGCGCTGCGAGGACCCGAGCAATCCCCTGGGCAAGCGTCAGATCTTCCACGCGAGATTCGATCGACTCATCCAGCTCCTGCGAGACCCGGCTCTGGCGGTCCACGCCAGCCCTCGGCGACAGGCTGAGACCATGCGGACCCAGACGATCCGGCAGCTCAAATCTCTGGACTATCCTCGGGAGCAGCTCGAGGGGTTCAAGAGCTGGTCCGCCGATGGCTCCACACTTCACGCGGCCATCTACCGGTACGGCCCGGGCTCGACCAAGCCCGCCCGGGTTCGATACGCCCTGGATCTGGCCAAGGGCGAAGCTCGCGCGATCCATTGAGGCGCCTCGCCTCCGGTCTCAGCTGCCGTCAGACGATGACGCCGGTTCCGTGCCGCGACGGGTGACGCCGTAGGCCGTCAACTTCCGGTCCAGTGTGGGCCTGCTGATCTCCAGGACGTTGCAGGCCCGGCTCTTCTTCCAGTCACACTGATGCAAGACCTGAAGGATGTGACGTCTCTCCAGTTCCTGCAGCGAGACAGGCCCCGAAGAGGAGGCATCCGGCTCTGGGGGCGCCGATGAAATCTCGGCGGCATCGGTCGTCGGGATGGGAAGACGCTCGGGCTGAATCCAGGGCTCCTCCTCCAGGACAACGGCGCGCTCCATCATGTTCTCCAGCTCCCGGACATTACCCGGGAAGGAATAGGTCATCAATACCTGAAGAGCCTCCGGGCTCAGGCCCTTCACCTCGCTGTTGGTCTCGGCGTTGTAACGCTGGATGAAATGCCGCGCCAGGGCCGGGATGTCATTCCTTCGCTCTCGCAGGGGAGGGATCTGAATGGTGATGACGTTCAGTCTGTAGAAGAGGTCTTCCCGGAACCGGCCGGCCTTCATCTCCTCTTCCAGATCGGCATTGGTGGCGGCGATCACCCGGACGTCGACGGGGATCGGGCGGTCGCCGCCGAGGCGATCGATCTCTCGCTCCTGGAGGACTCGGAGGAGCCGGGTCTGAAGCTGAGGAGTCATGCAACCGATCTCGTCCAGGAAGAGAGTTCCCATGTCGGCGAGCTCAAACTTCCCCTTCTTCCGGCGATCGGCGCCGGTGAAGGCGCCCTTCTCGTGGCCAAAGAGCTCGCTCTCCAGGAGAGTCTCTGTCAGGGCGGCACAGTTGACGGCGATGAGGCTTCGACGTGCCCGGGGACTGGCGGCGTGGATGGCCCTGGCAACGACCTCTTTCCCCGTGCCGGACTCTCCCCTGAGAAGAACCGTCGATCGGGTGGCTGCCACCTTTCGGGCGGTTTTCATGAGGGCGGCGAACACGGGACTGGAGCCGATGGCCTGATAGCGCTCCTCCAGGAACGACTGAAAGCCTTCCCGGGCGACGCTGGCCTCGCCAAAGCGCCGGGCATTGTCGACGGCGATGGCCACGTGATCCGCCAGGAGGGTAAGGGCTTCCAGATCCTCGTCGGAGAACTCGCTCCCGCCGAGCTTGTTCAGGGCCTCCATCACACCGATGACCTGGCCCCGGATCTTCAGGGGGACGCAGAGGATGGTCTGAGTGTCGTAGTCGATGGCCTCGGAGATCTCCCGCTTGAACTTGGGATCACTCCAGACATCACCGACCCGGAGGGGCTTGCCGTGCTTGGCAACCCACCCGGCGATGCCATCGCCAAGTTCGAGGCGGATGTGCTTCAGCTCCTCCCGCTTTTCCCCCGTGGCGGTCTTGAAGAACAGGGCGTTGGTTGCCTGATCCAGGAGGAGCAGCGAGGTGGCGCCGGCCCTCAGGACGCGGCAGGCGGAGTCCATCACCAGATCGAGGAGCACGTCCAGATCGAGAGTGGAGGATAGACGCGAAACCGTATCCAGGAGGGATCGAAGGAGCTCGTTGTTCAGGTCTCGAGGGTTCTGTGACATGTGTCCCGATGGGTTACGCCGACGACACCGCGAGAAGACGAGGGTCGTCAGAAGTCCCTTTATACCAGAACCCGGACGCAGCGATCAGGAAGCAACGGGAATCTTGCGGATCTCGCTGGATTCAGCCTCGCTGGGATAGAGGTTGTCGATATCCTCCCGCAGGCTCCTAACGTCGAAACGATAGAACGAATCGGTCGTCACCGCATCCATCAGTACGTCCCCGTTGAACAGGAACACCTTGTTGCCGCTGAACAGAAAGCTGCAGTCCACCAGAGGACAGGTGGCCTTGGCCAGCAGTTCCTGAATGGAGTTGATGATCCGCCGGAGCTTCTGGATCGAGACGCTGTGCTCCCTCAGGACCTTGGCGAGCTTGAGCTGAAGCAACTCGACGAAGGTGTAGTGCCGGTACTTGCCCATGTGAATCGCCGTGGGCCGGATGAAATTGGTCTTGTCCCAGTACTGGAGTTGCCGGTACGAGATACCGATGAGTCGGACCACATCCTTGGGCGTGAACAGGCTTTTCATGTCGTCACCTCCTTCCCGGTCCCCCTCGGTTTTCAGAGGGGCCTAAGCATGACATTATCACAATAACACTCGATTTGAAGATATTTATGTTCGATTCCATGAAACGGCGGGCCAATAAACAGCTATCATGACACCCGCAACATGATCGATTCATGTCCTACTACTTCTTGTGCGGGATGCCGGTGCTTCCTCTTCGGTAGTCATGACTGCAAATTTACAGCAAGATGTCGGCCATTCTCACATATTCCACCCAGGGCGCCCCAAAACTGTCGGAAGACGACCCGGCCCGGGTCCTGTGTCTGCAGTGGGATGGTGGAGGTCAGGGAGATCACAGGGAGCCCATCTGTGTACGTTCCTTGTCGCTGCGGCTGGAGGCCTTCCACGGGAACATCGCCGCCGGCTCCTGGGGATCGACGGAGAAACCTGAGAACTCCCATCACTCTGTAACCGTTCGCCCTACTATGGATGCC
>JAJFLN010000155.1 GCA_021772705.1 Candidatus Cloacimonadota bacterium
GGGACCCCCTACGGGACATGCACCCGGCCCGACACCCCCCCTTGAAAAGGCGTCCGCCCGGGGCTATCATGTTTGGCCCTCGTGATGCCTTCATTGGGTTCGCGAGATTCAAGAATCATGTGACGGAGGTGCCACCATGTCCGATTCAGTCGCCCGGGAAAATCAGCTTCCACCCTTTCAAAATGAGCCTCTTACTGATTTCAGCAATCCCCAGAACCGGGAGCTGATGCAGCAGGCACTGGACAAGGTTCGAGGTGAGCTGGGCAAGGAGTATCTCTGCTATGTCGGCGGCGAGTGGGTGTCAGGCGAGGGAAAGCTCACCTCGATCAATCCGAGCCGGAAGACTGAGGTTGTCGGCGTCGTTCCTCAGGCCGGCACGGATCTGGCGAACCAGGCCATCCGGGCAGCGAAGGCGGCATTCCCGACCTGGAGCCAGGTGCCCGTCGCGGAGCGATGCGGAAAGCTATTCGAGGTCTACCGCATCATGAGGAAGCGGAAGTACGAGCTCTGCGCATGGATGATCTTCGAGTCTGGGAAGAACTGGGCAGAAGCAGACGCCGACATCGCCGAGGGCATCGACTTCGTCAATTATTACTGTCGTCAGATGCTGCGGTTGAGCCACTCTCCCGAGATGATCGATGCCCCGGGGGAGGAGAACCGGATGACCTACATTCCACTGGGAGTGGGCGTAGTTATTCCTCCCTGGAACTTTCCTCTCGCCATCATGGCCGGAACGGCGGTGGCACCCGTCATCGCCGGAAACACGGTGGTCCTCAAGCCGTCGGAGAACTCGCCGGTCGTGGCAATCAAGTTCGTCGAGATCCTGGAGGAAGCCGGTTTGCCGGCGGGAGTGGTCAACCTGATCACCGGTGAGGGACCGCCGCTGGGGAGGCATCTGGTTCAACATCCCGACGTTCGCTTCATCAGTTTCACCGGGTCCATGAAGGTGGGTTGCGAGATCAACGAGGAAGCTGCCCGGATTCGGGAAGGACAGGTTTGGTTGAAGCGCGTGGTGGCCGAGATGGGGGGGAAGAATGCCTGCGTCGTCGCCGAGGATGCTGACCTGGACGAGGCGGCTGCCGCCACGGCCCAGAGCGCATTCGGGTTCGCCGGACAGAAGTGTTCCGCCGGATCCCGGGCCATCGTCGTGGCCGATGTTTACGACCAGTTCGTGGAGAAGCTCGTCGCCGCATCGGCCCTGCTCAAGGTCGGCCCTGCCGATGATCCCCAGTTCAATCTGGGTGCTGTTATCAGTCCCATCTCCTTTGAGAAGGTGAAGAACTACATCGAAATAGGAAAGTCGGAAGGCAGGATGGTCCTGGGCGAACAGGCGGTTCCCGACGATGGCTTCTATGTTGCCCCCACCATATTCGCCGACGTCAGCCCCGACGCTCGCATCGCCCAGGAGGAGATCTTCGGGCCCGTCATCGCCGTCATCAAGGCCAAGGACTACGATGATGCCCTTCGGATAGCCAACGGCACCCGGTTCGGCCTCACGGGAGCCCTGTTCTCCAGAAGTCAGGAGAAGCTCGATCGAGCTGCCCGGGAGTTCCACGTTGGCAACCTGTACTTCAATCGCAAGTGCACCGGCGCCATCGTGGCCCAGCAGCCCTTCGGCGGCTTCAACATGTCAGGAACGGACTGCAAGGCCGGTGGGCCCGATTACATGCTTCAGTTCCTGCAAGGGAAGTCCATCACGACCAAGAAGCTGGGGTAGGGGGCCTCGGGCCTCGGGCCTCGGGCCTCGGGCCTCGGGCCTCGGGCCTCGGGCCTCGGGCTACGGGCCTCGGGCCTCGGGCCTTGGAAAAGACGGTGGTTTCAAAGTGTCCCATCTTTCTGCGTTACGATGCTTGACGCCGAGAGTCTGTGCGAATTTGTTTTTCTGTCACCCGAAGTCCGAAGCCCCCAGGCCTCTGCCAATGGCTAAAAGCCAACGTCCAGAGACCCGCGACCAGAGACTCTAGAAGGTATCGTCCTTGCTGACGAACAGGCTCGCCGGCAGGTGAAGGCCCTTCTCTTCCAGTCGCTTGACGAAGTTGGGACGCAGACCTGACGGTCGCAGGCGACCGATGATCTTGCCGGAGTCGTCGATTCCGAGCTGCTCGAAGATGAAGATGTCCGACAGGGTGACCACGTCGCCTTCCATTCCCTGGATTTCCGTGATGTGAGTGATGCGGCGGCTACCGTCCTGCAGACGGCTCTGCTGCACCACCAGATCCACGGCGCTGGCGATCTGCTCTCGGATGGCTTTCAAGGGAAGGTCCATGCCGGACATCATGCACATGGTCTCGATACGACGGATCATGTCTCGAGGGGTGTTGGCGTGACCCGTGGTCAGGGAACCGTCGTGGCCGGTGTTCATGGCCTGCAACATGTCCAGGGCTTCGCCACCGCGGATCTCACCGACGATCACCCGCTCCGGTCTCATACGCAGGGTGTTCTTCACCAGGTCTCGGATGGTGATCTCTCCCTTGCCCTCGATGCTGGGCGGGCGGGTCTCCAGCCGGACCACGTGGATCTTACGGATCTGCAATTCAGCAGCATCCTCCACGGTTACGATCCGTTCGTCGTCGGGGATGAAGTTCGAGAGGATATTGAGAGTGGTCGTCTTTCCAGAACCGGTACCTCCCGAAACCACGATGTTGAGACGGCCCTTCACGCAGGCCTCCATGAAGTCGGCCATCTCTTGCGTCACGGTTCCGAACCGGACCAGATCGGCGATGCCCAGCCGCTCTTCCTTGAACTTTCTGATGGTCAGCGCCGGTCCATCGATCGCCAGGGGCGGTATGATGGCATTGACACGGGAGCCATCCTGCAGGCGGCAGTCACAGATGGGTTGCTGCTCGTCGATGTGCTTGCCCAGGGGCGCCACGATCTTGTGGATGATGTGCAGCACGTGTTCGTTGTCCCTGAAGGTCCGGTTGGTCAGACCCAGCTTTCCCTTGCGCTCAACGAAGATCTGTCTGGGGCCGTTGACCATGACTTCGTCCACGTCCTTGTCTCGCAGCAGCACCTCGATGGGACCCAGCCCCAGAACCTCGTCGAGAACGTCCTGACAGACGACCTTCTTCTCGTCGTCATTGGCGGCGAAGCTCTTCTCGTTCTGACACTGATCAATGACCTGCATGATCGCACCCTTGAGGAAACGAGAGCGATCGGTCTCTTCCATCTGCTCCAGTTCTGCGGCGTTCAGATCCATCGTGAGCCGTTCCCGGCACTCGGTGGTGAACTGGTCGAACTCGTCCTTCCTGACATGGGCGTCGCAATACGGATCACCATAGGAACCGGCCGAAGGCAGGGTACTGACGATCCGGGGCGTGTGTCCCTTCTTGGGAACCATGTCTTGCGGGGACTGGGGTTTCGCCGGGGTCACGGCAGGTCGTGCTGCCGCGTGAGCAGGAGCGGCGGGAGCAGGAACAGCGGGTGCCGCCGGTGGGGGCGTTGGAGCGGCCGCCGCGGGAGGGGGTGGAGGAGGTGCCGCCGGCTGTTCCTGAGGAGCCGGGGCCGCAGCAGCCTCTCCGCCACCAGCGCCTTGCTTGACCATGTTCTTGAGGCGGGCGGCGAGTCCCGAGGGTCGTGCTTCAGCCATTGTTTAGAACCTCCGTTCTCCTGCTCTGTGGTAACCAAACTGGAGCATAGCCCACCATGCCTCGACGATCAATCGCCGGAGAGCCCGTGGGTGCGTTCGCGGAAAGCGGGGATCCTCGCTACTCCGTCTCCGTTCGCCTGAGCTTGTCAAAGGACGACTGAAGAAGAATGTGGTCTCAAAGCGGATCGTGGTTCGACAGGTTCACCACGAACGGTGCCCTGACCCATGACCCGCGAACCCATCCAGAGCCCCGGGGGACAAGCTCCCGGGCGGACCGGGGCCGAGGATTCCGGCGAGATACAGTGCCGGAATCGGGCTTCAGGCGCGGATCCACCGGCATATGGGGACAGATCATCCCCGGGCCACAGGCATGATTGTTCGCCCTCGGACTGGATGGGCCCTCCACACAGCCACTGGATTCACGCCCGCATGTTCGGGCATGCTCTGTTCTGGTGTGTGATCATGACGGCGTCCCGGAGATGACCTGTCGAGGCAGGCGGGGGTCCGATCGGCTCCAGAGAGGCGCTGAAGACGCCGAAGGTCTCCCATGAGCCTCTCCATCAGGAGACTGGCATCATTGGTGATCCACTGGAGGACCCGGAACATGAAGTCGTCGCAGAATACCGCCCCGCCCAGCCTGGGCAGCCGTCGTGCCAGGTGGATAGGAAGCAAGGAGCGTCCCGAAGGCCTGCTACCCGAAAGGACCTCCGCGGGAGTCTTCCGGGAGTTACCGGCGCTCATCGCCGTCGCATTCCTGATGTTCTTCCTGTCTCCCACTCTGGCCACCGCACAGGGGCTGATAGGCGGGACGATCCAGAACGCAGATTCCACGATTCCGACTACCGCTGACATCTCGATCCGGATCTTCCCGGCTGAGAACCCGACCAATCTGGTCGCCTTTCCTGGAACGATCACCTACAGGCCCGATGCATCGGGGGCCTACGTCATCAACTTCAACGACTTCCCCCAGGCATTGGTGGTGGGCCAGAACCTGAACATCGAGGTGACGAACAACACGGCGGGCACCTCCGCGTCTCTCTCTGTGCAGATCCTGGCCCTCGAGGCCGCTCATGTGGCAAACGTGGTTCTTCGCGTCGTTCCACCAGCTTCGATTCAGGTCAACCAGATCGGCGCCCCGACCACGGTCGCCCAATCCCAGACCGGTGTGCCCGTCACCATGACAATCGAGAACACGGGAGGCAAGACAGGCACCGTCTCCGGCGCCAGCCTGAGCTTTGCCCAGGGCGTCACGACCCTCTCCAGCGAGTACACCGTCCGCGCATCGGGCACCAACGTCGTCAGCCTGGCTGCAGGAGCCACGTCGGTCCTGACCTTCGCCGTCGATGTGGGAGCCGCGGCGACTCTCGGTAACATCACCATCGATGGAAGGCTGGACCAGGACAACAACGGAGCCAGCAACCGGGCCCAGTGGAACGTGCAGGCTCCAGCCGACGTCAGGATTCTCAGTGTTACCGCGCCGGCCTCGGTGCAGCAAGGCCAGGGCAGCGTGGCCGTCAGCTTCACGGCCCAGAACGTGGGTGGCCAGACCTCGCCCGTCTCCGGAGGCCGGCTCACCTTCGATCTGGCCGGATCCGATCGAGCCGCCGACTACACCGTCAATCCCGCGGTCTCGAACGTCACCTCCTTGACCCCTGGCCAGACCGCGACTTTCAGGTTCACCCTCGCCGTTTCGACCTCAGCTCAGCCCGGTACAGTCACCGTCGATGGCAAGCTCGATCAGGATGCCAACGGTGCCGACTCCCGGGCCACCTGGATCGCTCAGGAGTCTCCGATCATCAGCGTCGGGGCCGTTACCATTCCCGCGTCCGTGAGCCAGGGACAGAATGACGTGACGGTCACAGTTCGCGTGGACAATGTGGGCGGTGCTGGAGCGCTCTTGTCGGGCTCGCGCCTCACCTTCACCCGCGGCACCACCGACCAGGCCATCGACTATCTATCACATCCTGTGAGCATTCCCACCACCATCGGTCCCAACACGACAGTGAACTTCGTCTACCGGGTCGATGTTGTTCCCACGGCTGCCACGGGCGCCGTCGAGATCAATGGCGTGATCGGCCAGGATGCCGACGGGTTGCTGACACCCCCATCCTGGACCGTGACTCGCACCAACCTGTCCCCGGTCGCCCATGCCGGCATCGACAGGACGGTGCTGGTGGACAGCGCCTTCGTCGGTCTCTCAGTGCCTCTCCGGGGGCACGACTCGACTGACCCCGATCGTCCCACGACGGATTCGGCCGTGCCCACTCTGAGATTCGATTGGAGGCTCGTGACAGCCATCGATGCCAACGGCTCGATTCTCGCTTCCGAAACTCCATTCTCCAACGGTCAGACCGCCACACTCTCCGGTTCCGGCAATGCGGAAATCGTGGACCCACCGGTGTTCATCAAGCGACCCGGCACCTATTTCTTCGGGCTTAGAGTGACGGAGGTTGGCGCCACGGATCCGGGAAACCAGGGAGCAACCAGTCTCGAAGACACGGTGCGGGTCGTCGTGGTTTCCGTGACTGCCGGCATCAACACCGCTCCCGCCGTGGAGGCCCGCATCATTGACGATTCCAGCTCCGGCCTGGTGACGGCTTTGCCCCTGGTTCTGACCAGCGGCACGGCCAGCGTTCGTCTGGCCGCAGTGGCTCCTCTGGCACGGAGTATCGATCTCGAGACACCTCAGGAGGCTATCGCCTTCTCC
>JAJFLN010000156.1 GCA_021772705.1 Candidatus Cloacimonadota bacterium
CAGCCTTCCCGAGACCGTCCAGCGGACCCACCATTACGCGATCGTCGACGAGGTGGACTCCATCCTCATCGACGAGGCCAGGACTCCCCTCATCATCAGCGGACCCGCCGAGAAGTCCGCCGCCGAGTACCTGCGTTTCGCCGGCATCGCCAAGCGAATGAAGAAGGAGCAGGACTACACCGTCGACCAGAAGGGCCACACGGTGATCATCACCGATGAGGGCGTGGCATCGGCGGAGAAGCTGGCCAGCGTCGGCAACATCTACGACCCCCAGAACATGCACTTGGTCCACTATCTGTTGGCGGCTCTCAAGGCCAAGGAGCTCTACAAGCTGGACCGGGAGTACGTCATCACCAACGGCGAGATCGTCATCGTCGACGAGCACACGGGACGCTTGATGCCAGGACGCCGATGGTCCGATGGCATCCACCAGTCCGTCGAGGCCAAGGAGGGCGTGGAGATCCAGCGAGAGAACCAGACCCTCGCCACCATCACCTTTCAGAACTACTTCCGCCTCTTCGACAAGCTCGCCGGAATGACGGGCACCGCCAAGACCGAAGAACGAGAGTTCGCCGACATCTACAAGCTGGAAGTCGTGGTTGTTCCCACAAACCGGCCCATGATTCGCGACGACCGGGCCGACATCGTCTACCGGACGGAGAAGGAAAAGATCGAGGCCATCATCGACGAGATCTGCGAGCGTCACGAGTCCGGACAGCCGATCCTGGTAGGCACCCGTTCCATTGACAAGTCAGAAGAGCTGGCTTCCGCACTCAAGCGCCGAGGCGTGAAATGCAACGTTCTGAATGCCAAGCACCATGCCAGGGAAGCCGAGATCGTCTCCCAGTCGGGCCGCTTCCGGCAGGTAACCATCGCCACCAACATGGCTGGCCGCGGAACTGACATCGTCCTGGGCGGTAACCCCGAGTTCCTGGCAGCCGCCAAGGTGGACGGCGACATCGAACACGCCGACTACCAGAAGCACCTGGAGGAGTTTGACAAGTCCTGTTCCGCCGAACGGGAGAACGTCAGGACTGCCGGCGGTCTCTGCATCATGGGTACGGAGCGGCACGACTCTCGACGAATCGACGACCAGCTCCGAGGCCGGTCAGGCCGCCAGGGCGACCCGGGCATGAGCCAGTTCTACCTCTCCATGGAGGACGAGTTGATGCGGCTCTTCGGAGGTCCCAACATCCGGAGCCTCATGGACAGGCTCGGCTGGGAGGACGGCGAACCCCTGGAGCACCGGATGATATCCAGCGCCATCGAGCGGGCCCAGAAACGCGTCGAAGGTCATCACTACAGCATCCGCAAGCAGGTCCTGAAGTACGACGATGTGATGAACGATCAGCGCAACACCATCTACAAGGAGCGGCAAGAGGCCTTGCGGCAGGACAGCGTCCACGAAGAAGTCCTCTCCATGGTCAATGAGGTCGCCGCCAATATCTCCCTGCTCCACCTCTCCCCTGAGATCCCCCGCCACGACTGGAACTGGGAAGAGCTGGCAAACCACTGCCAGAGCGTTTACGGCACCGTTCCGGACGTGGGCAAGTTCGAGTCCGAGGACTTCGATTTCGAGGACGTCGTTTCCTCCCTGCAGGCCCAGTTCAGAGCGGCTTACGACAAACGGGTCGAGACCCTCGGCAAGGACCAGATGAAGTATTTGGAGAAGATGATTCTCCTCCAGATCGTCGATGAACAGTGGAAGGACCACCTCTACGCGATGGACGGTATCCAGGAGGGTATCCACCTCAAGGGATACGCTGGCAAGGACCCCCTGGTGGAGTACAAGATCGTCGCTCGCGATACCTTCAACGAGATGATGGGGACCATCAAGGAGAAGGTCGTCATGTTCCTCTTCCGCCTCCAGGTCGAGGACCCGGCGGCCTTGAAACAGGCCGAGGCTCCCAGGCAGAAGGAACTCCATTACGGCGGACCGACGCCGGAGGCCGAGATCAAGCGAAAGCCGGTCAAGGGGACCCGCAAACCCGGTCGCAACGACCCCTGCAACTGTGGCAGCGGTCTCAAGTACAAGAAGTGTCACGGAGCTGTCGGTTAAGCAACTGGCGATTCCCCAGACTCGGACCTGGCCCCACACGATCATGCAGCAAGACGAACTGACCCAGCACATCGAAGAACTCCGGCCCCGTATTGACACACTACGGGGCTACCTTTGACCCTCGCCGGCTCGAGGGTGAGATCACCGCGCTGGAGGAGAAGCTCGCAGTTCCGGACATCTGGTCAAATCAGGCTGAGGCGACGAGGCTCTCGTCGGATCTCAAGCTCCGGAAGAACCAGTCCGCTCAGATAGCCAAGATCCAGACTCAGTTCGACGACCTGACCACCCTGCTGGAGCTCTATGGCGAAAGCGAAGATCAGGAGCTTCTGGATGAAGCTGGCGGAACCGTCGTGGACCTTACCGAGCTGGTCGACAAAGCCGAGGGCCAGGTCTTCCTGAACGAAAAGTACGATCCCCGAAACGCCATCCTCTCCATCCATCCCGGCGCCGGCGGAACCGAGTCCTGCGACTGGGCCCAGATGCTGATGCGGATGTTTGTCCGGTGGGCCGAAGGCGAGGAGTTCGACGTCGACATCATCGACTCCATTCCCGGGGATGTCGCCGGCATCAAGAGCGCCACGCTCATGATCAAGGGACCCTTTGCTTATGGAATGCTCAAGGGCGAGCGAGGCGTTCACCGTCTCGTACGGATCAGCCCCTTCGACTCAGCGGCTCGCCGTCACACGTCCTTCGTCTCCGTCGACGTGATGCCCGAGGTGGAGGAGGAGGTGGAGATCGAGATCAATCCTGCCGACCTGAGGATCGACGTATACAGATCCGGAGGACCAGGAGGGCAGGGGGTCAACACCACGGACTCCGCCGTCCGGATCACCCACCTGCCCACCAACATCGTCGTCACTTGCCAGAACGAGCGCTCCCAGACATCCAACAAGCTGACGGCCATGCGGGTCCTCAAGTCTCGCATGCTCCGGGAGGAGATGCGAAAGCAGGAAGAAGAGATGGCCAAGCAGCGCGGTCTGAAGAAGGACATCGCCTGGGGCAGCCAGATCCGGTCCTACGTGATGCAGCCTTACCAGATGATCAAGGACCACCGCACGAACCTGGAGAAGGCCCAGGTCGAGCGTGTGATGGATGGGGAGATCGGCGAGTTCATCCGCGCCTATCTCAAGTGGGCCGCCCAGGACAAGCTGACCTGATCCCCTCGGGAGCGTGCCAAGCAAGGGGGGCTCCATTTCTGGGTATCACGGAGGCCACTGAGCACACGGAGTGCACAGAGGTTTTTGAGGTCAAACGATGAGGTGCCGCGGCTCGGAGCGCACGGGGTAGGAGCTTGCTCCAGCGCAAGATCACGAGAAAGCTGCACTCGGTGCTGTGTCGAGTGGGCTGCCACGGCTCCGATTCCTTGGTCCGGCGAATCGGACCGATTCCTGGCCAAGCGGCCCGACACTTCGATTGCGAACTCCTCCAAACGAACCTCTGTGTGCTCCGTGAACTCTGAGATCTCCGTGTAACCCCCCATGTCATCGCAATTCAAGTCACCCCCCTTCGACCAGCTCAGGGTGAACGGGGAGCGGCTCCATCCACTCCTCGCGGGTGCATGTCACCCAGGGGGTCCCCTCCTCCGTTCGCCCCACAATGGATGCGGGCCTCCATAGTGGGGCGAACGGATCCGGAATAGGCCAGGGGACCCCCTACGGGACATGCACCCCACTCCTCGCACTGGACTGGACGCCGCTTCTCAAATGCCGTAGAATGCCCCCTTCCCGGAGGTAGGCATGTCCCAGGTAGCCCACAATCTGCAGAGGCTCCACGCCGAATTCGAACGTCTGCGTGGTCCCGGCTGGAAGCAGGATCTGACCCTGCTTGCCGTGTCCAAACACGCCTCCGTCGAGGCCATTCGCCAGGCCCATGCCGCGGGGCAGCGTGACTTCGGAGAGAATCGGGTCCAGGAGTTGGTTCGCAAGCAGGCCGAGCTCTCGGATCTGGATATTCGATGGCACTTCATCGGCCATCTGCAGTCCAACAAGGTCCGGCAGATCGTGGGGGCCGTGGAGATGGTCCACTCCCTCGATTCGCCCCGCCTGGCGGAGGTCATTTGGCGACGGTGCGAGGCCCTGAACAGCACCTGTCGAGTCCTGATCGAGGTGAAGACCGCCGATGACGTGTCCAAGACAGGTGTCTCCGTCGCCGACTGCCCAGATCTGGTGAGGGAGGTTCTGGAGATGGACCGCCTCGTACTCGACGGTCTCATGACAATGGGTCCCAGGAAGGGCGGACTCGAAGGTGCTCGGAGCAGCTTCCGTAGATTGAAGGAGCTGCACAACCAGTTGAGGAGCACGCCCGGACTCGGATACCGGGGCACAATCTGCTCCATGGGAATGTCTCAGGACTATGAGGCCGCCCTGGGCGAGGGGAGCGAGCTGGTGCGAATCGGCACAGGGATATTCGGCTCCCCCTCCCGTGACAGTTCCACATCCACAACAGTAGATTGATCATGAGCGAGGGCCTGGCTCTCCTCGGAGGTGAAGACTGATGTATCCCCCCAATGGCAGTTCTGGATTGCTCGGACTCATCGACGGCGGCTTCCGCCTCTACCAGATGGTTCTCCTGGTCCGGATTCTCTGTTCCTGGTTTCCCATCGATCGCCGTTCCCAGTGGTACTCCTACCTGTACCGCGCCACGGAGCCCTTCCTGGCTCCCTTCCGGCAGATCCTGCCCCCGGCGAGCGGCATCGACTTCTCGCCCATCGCCGCGTTCTTCGCCCTCGATATCCTCAGGATGATGATTTTCCGCGTCCTCTGAGCGCTGCTGGCCGGCCATCTCCATCCCTGTAGACGGGAGAAGTCATGGATATCCGTCATTGACGCGGACCTCCCTGATCCAGGTATCATCGACAATCACGGTCGATTGAGGGCATGACTTGTCACATCCGGCCGCCCACTCGCCATGGCAGGCATCCGCATCACACCGCTGGACATCCAGCAGCGAACTTTCAAGCGCAAGAAGCTCGGGGGGCTCGATGAAGCCGATGTCAGCGAGTTCCTGAAACGGGTCGCTCACGACTACGAGTTGATCTACGCCGAGAATCGGAATCAGAAAGATCAGCTCCAGGCGCTCAGGGCTCAGCTCAAGGAGTATCACCAGAAGGAGAAGACCCTGGCCCAGACGCTTCTCTCCTTGCAGAAGACCCAGGGTGAGATGCGGGCCAGCGCCGAGCGCGAAGCTGAGCTCGTGCTGAAGAGCGCAGAGATGGACGCCGATCGGATTGTCCAGGACGCCCGCAACGAGGTTCGCCTCCTAACGGAAGAGAGCCGTCAGCTGAAGAAGCTGAAGCGAAAGCTCAAGCTCGACCTGAAGGGTGTCCTCGACGGGTACTATGATCTGCTCAAGGATGAGGGAAAGCAGGAATTGAGTCCGTCTCCGGCTCCCAAGGCCGGCAGCGCTTGAGTCCCAGCCGTCCTCCCCCTCAGCCGTCAGCGCCAGACGCCACCGTTCGGTGCCCCGTCAATCTCCGAGCCTCCTCAAGGGGAGTGCTGGTGCCCGTGAAGGTCATTCCCCGGGCCCGCGAGACCGCCCTGGAAGGCGAGATCGCTGGCTCATTGAAGGTTCGCCTCGCCAACCCCCCCGTCGATGGCAAGGCCAACGCCGAGTGTATCCGGTTCGTGGCCCGGGTCTTCGGCCTCCGTCCCTCCGGCGTCGAGCTGGTCAAGGGTGCTGCCAGCAGCCGGAAAACCCTTCTGTTAACGGGAATCTCACTGGAGAATGCCGAGTCTACGCTGATAAGATTGCTCCGACAGTCTGACCCGTGAACCTCGGCCCTGATCGGCCTCCCGGTGGCTACCGGGACATCAAGGAGGGATCAGGAATCGGATTGCCTCTTCAGACCCCTTCAGGAGGAAACACATGCTGACACCCGAAAACCTCTACGACCGTGTCCAGGAGTGCGTCGCCCACATCCGGAAGACCACCTCACTGGAGCCGTCCTACGGCATCATTCTCGGCACCGGCCTGGGTGGCCTGGCCCAGGAGATGGACATCGAACACGAATTCCCCTACTCCGATCTTCCCAGCTTTCCCGAATCCACCGTCGAGAGCCATCAGGGACGACTGCTCCTCGGCCAGCTGGCCGGCAAGCCCGTTGTGGCCATGCAGGGCCGGTTCCACTACTACGAGGGCTACTCACCTCTACAGATTACCTACCCCGTCCGGGTTATGAAGACGCTGGGTGCCTCCACGCTGGTGGTCTCCAATGCCTCAGGCGGACTCAACCCGCTCTTCTCCAAGGGTGACCTGATGGTCCTGGTGGATCACATCAACTTCCAGGGCGTGAACCCCCTGATCGGTAAGAACGAGGATCGATTCGGACCCCGCTTTCCCGACATGTCCGAGCCCTACTCCAACGAGGTGATTGCAGCTGCCGAGAAGGTCGCCTTGGAGCAGAAGATTCCCATCAGAAAGGGCGTCTACCTCGGCCTTCAGGGGCCGAACCTGGAGACCCGCGCCGAGTACCGCATGCTCCGGACCCTCGGCGCCGACTGCGTGGGCATGTCCACCGTCCCGGAGGTCCTCGTGGCCCGCCACATGGGCATGCGGACCTTCGCCACCACGGTGGTCACTGATATGTGTCTCCCCGACGCCCTGGAAGAGGCGAGCATCGAGGAGATCATCGCCACGGCCAGCGAAGCAGAACCCCGATTGACCCGGCTCCTGACCGAGCTCGTGAGGGGGCTCGGCTAGACTATGGTCGAGGCTATCCGCTGGGAAGAAGGAGTCGTCCAGATCCTGGATCAGCTGGTCCTTCCCAGGGAGGTCGTCTGGGTGCCCTGTCGCCGGAGCGATGAGGTGGCCGATTGCATCACCACCATGAAGATCCGCGGAGCGCCGGCGATCGGAGTCGCCGCTGCCATGGGGCTTGCGCTGGCCGTGCGGCAGGAGGAAGCGGAGTCCGCAGCCTCCCTGGAAGATTACTTCGCCGCGGCCTGCGATCACATGTCCAGGACCCGCCCGACAGCGGTCAACCTGACCTGGGCCATCGCGCGGATGCAGGATCGATTTCGCCAGGTTCAGGCTGAAGGACTCCCCCGGGTCCGGGAGGCTCTGACCCGGGAGGCGTTGGACGTGGCTCGGGAGGACTTCGAGACCTGTGCCGCCATGGGCCGTAACGGCGCCGACGTGGTTCCCGAGAAGGCTCGGATCTTGACGCACTGCAACACGGGCTCCCTCGCCACCGGGGGCGCCGGCACGGCCCTGGCCGTTGTTCGTGAGGCTGCCAGCCGGGGCCTCGTCGAGATCGTCTACGTCGATGAGACCCGCCCCTACCTGCAGGGCGCTCGTCTCACGGCCTGGGAACTCGCACAGGATGGAATCCCTCAGCGTCTCATTGCCGACAACATGGCCGCCTTCCTCATGGCTCGCGGTCAGGTCGATTTCATCGTCGTCGGTGCTGACCGGATCGCTTCCAATGGAGATGTGGCAAACAAGATCGGAACCTATGGACTGGCCGTGCTGGCTCGCCATCACCGGGTGCCCTTCTACATCGCGGCCCCCCTGTCCACCGTGGACATGGCCATCGCTTCCGGCGCCGAGATCCCCATCGAGGAACGGGCTGCCAGGGAACTCACTCACATCGGAGACATTCAGCTCGCCCCTGAAGGGGTCGATGTCTGGAATCCTGCCTTCGACGTCACGCCCGCCGACTTCATCGCCGGAATCATCACCGAGAAGGGCATTCTGCGTACGCCGTACTGGAAGAGCATCGCCGACACCATGGGGAGCGGGGGCGGGGGCCGGCGCCGGTGACCCTCCCTGGATCATGCTGAGCCGCCATCTTTCTGCCGCCCGTGAAACCGCTCTGGCCCTGGGAAACTGCGGCCTCGGCTCCCTGAACCGGACCTGCCTGTCCATCAGAGATGACGCTCACTTCTGGATGAGCCGCGACAACGCCAGCCTCGAACAGGCCAGCTGGTCCGACTTCATCGAGGCCTCCGTCCACCGGGTCGCGCGAGGGGACGAGGCCGCTGCCTCGGAGCTCGAGACCCACAGAGACATCTATCGCCACACCCACCATCGATCCCTCCTGCAGACCACACCCAGGGCTGCCCTGTCCCTCACAATCGGAGTCCAGAAGACTCTCCGGGTCGAGGGGCTCGGAAACGTACCGGTACTCCTGCTGGAGGCACCCGATTCCACCTGCCCCCTGGGCGTACGGATCGGCAGGGAGATCCGCCGCTCCGGAGTTGCCCTGGTTCGGGGAGCTTTTGCCATCACCGCCGCCCAGGACCTGGAGGAGGCCTCTCGTCTCATGTGCCTCCTGGAGCAGCGTGCTCAGGAAATGATCCAATCCCGCCGGCCCACCTGCGGCTGACGGGCTTGACCGAAGGGACAGATTCGAAATGGATTACAAGTCGACCCTGAACTTGCCCAAGACTGACTTCCCCATGAAGGGCAACTTACCCACAGGGGAACCGGAGAGGATCGCCTCCTGGGAGAAAGCCGATCTCTACGGCGCCATGCGTCGTCAGGCCGAGGGTCGGCCCAAGTTCATCCTGCACGACGGACCGCCCTATGCCAACGGCGACGTCCACATCGGTACCGCCCTCAACAAGGTCTTGAAGGACTTCGTCGTCAAGTTCAAGCATCTCACGGGACACGACGCTCCCTATGTCCCCGGCTGGGACTGTCACGGTCTGCCCATCGAGCTGAAGACCATGGCCGAGAATCCCGGCGTCAAGGACCCCGTCGAGGTACGTGAACTCTGCCGGAAGTACGCACATCGATTCATCGAGAAGCAGAAGGCGGAGTTCGTCCGCCTCGGCGTCCTGGGACTCTGGCAGCGGCCCTACCTCACCCTCGACCCGAGATACGAAGCCTTCCAGCTCGAGGTCTTCGCCGACCTGGTAGAGAACGAACTGGTCGAGCGTGCCCTGAAGTCGATCTACTGGTGCCCCGATTGCTCGACGGCCCTTGCCGACGCCGAGATCGAGTATCAGGACAAGAAGTCGCTGTCCGTCTTCGTGCAGTTCCAGGCAAGGCCCGAGACTTTGCCTGCCTCCATTGCCGAGGCTGCTGGCGGGAAACCGGTCCACTTCGCCATCTGGACCACCACACCATGGACCCTGCCAGGCAACGTGGCCATCGCCCTCCACCCCGAGCATACCTACGGGATGTACGAGCACGGCGACGGCTATCTTGTGCTGGCGCCGGCCTTGCGGGAGAGCATGGGCCAGCGAACCGGCGTCGCCCTGGGCGAGCCCTCCTTCACGTTCCCCGGACGGGATGCGGCTGGTGTGCTCTGCCGGCACCCGTTCCTCGACAGGGACTCCCGGGTCCTGGTGGCTGATTACGTCAGCATGGAGGACGGCACGGGTCTGGTCCACATCGCCCCGGGCCACGGCCAGGAGGACTTCCAGATTGGACAGCAGCATGACCTGCCGGTGATCTCCCCCATTGATGCGAAGGGTCACCTCACCGACGAGGCTGGCCCCTTCGCCGGGATGTTCTACGCCAAGGCCAACAAGAAGATCCGCCAGCACATGGAAGACTCCGGCGCCCTGCTCGGGTCCGAAGAGTTCAGCCACTCCTACGCCCATTGCTGGCGGTGCAAGAACCCCATCATCCACCGCGCCTGTCCCCAGTGGTTCATCATGGTCGACCGGGCCGGCGTCCGGACCCGCGCCATCGAGGCCGTCAACGACGTCCAGTGGTTCCCCGATGTCTCGATCAAGCGCATCGGCAGCATGCTCGAGACCCGGCCCGACTGGTGCATCTCCCGGCAGCGTGTCTGGGGCGTGCCGATCCCGGCGCTCCACTGCAAGGACTGCGACAAGGAGACCCTGGACCCGGCCACGATCCGCCACGTGGCGCAGCAAGTCCGCGCCGATGGCAGCAGCATCTGGATCGATCGGCCCCTGGACCAGCTGCTCCCCGCCGGGGCCGCCTGCAGTCACTGCGGAGGAAAGTCCCTGGAGCGTGAGAAGGACATCATGGATGTCTGGTTCGACTCAGGCGTGAGCCATACCGCCGTCCTCCAGGATCGGGAAGAGCTCCGGTGGCCCGCGGACCTCTACCTGGAGGGAAGCGATCAGCATCGCGGGTGGTTCCAGACTTCACTCCTGACCTCCATCGGCTCCCGTGGCAGCGCACCCTACCGGCAGGTGCTGACCCACGGTTTCGTTGTCGATGAGAACGGCAGGAAGATGTCCAAGTCCATCGGCAACACGGTGGAACCGAAGGAGATCAATGAGAGCCTGGGCGCCGACATCCTCCGGCTCTGGGTCGCCAGCGCCGATTACACCGTCGACATCAAGTGCAGCAAGAAGATCCTGAAGCAGTGCACCGACATGTACCGGCGAATCCGCAACACCCTCCGCTTCTTCCTCGGTAACCTGGACGGCTTCGATCCCGCCACCGGCGAGGTGCCCGCCGCCGAGATGACCGAACTCGATCGCTGGTCTCTGGCTGTCCTGATCGAGGCCGTGGACGAGGTCAAGGAACACTACAGCTCCTACCGTTTCTATCAGGTTCTCCATCTGCTCCACAATCTCTGCGTTGTGGAGCTCTCGTCCTTCTACATGGACGTCGTCAAGGACCGGCTCTATTGCAGCGCCCCGGGCTCTCAGCCGCGTCGCTCCGCCCAGA
>JAJFLN010000157.1 GCA_021772705.1 Candidatus Cloacimonadota bacterium
AAGCTTTCGCGTGTCATTCAAGTGTTCATCCGCACTCTCAGTCGCACCAGTCCAATTGGGGGTTTGGGGGAGCCAGCTCCCCCAACGGGGTGTGGGGCTGAGCCCCACTACAACAAAATCCGTATTACCTCACCGGCATTGGACCTAAAGCTGGTAGTACTGGAAGACGGAACGTAGTGGGCGTCCTGTTCTGGTCATGTGGAGCATCATATACGGGCCTACTTGCGCTCCCATGGACTTGTTTGTTCCCACTTCAAACCAAGCGTGCAGCCAGGCCCGGAACCAGTTAGACTGTCACGGCTCCTCGGAGCGCCCCTGGGCTCCGGGCCTGACGGCGCCGACACTGGGAGCTGGAGGCCTACCATCCCACTGACCCAGGAAGTCGAAGAGCTGATTTACCGGCAGCGAATTCCCGACTGCACCTGTTCTGGCTGTGGGCGATTCCTGGGGGCACTCGAGGTCTGTCCGTTTTGCCGGACCTATAACAGGAAGCGGCTGTCAGTCTTCCTCATCAAGTACAGCACGCCGTTCCTGACCGTTCTGGGCATCGCGCTTCTCTACTATCTGGCCGGCACGTCGCCCTACCCGGCGGCCTCCGTTCGGGACTTGGGACGACGCAACAACTTCGCCCAGGTTCAGGTCCGGGGCACTGTGAACGACGACGTCCGCTTCTTCCCCGCCCCGGGTGACCGCCATCCCCCCTCCGGCTCCCTGGAATTCCGGATTGACGATGGCACGGGGGTCATCAAGATCCGCTGCTACGACGACTCCACGGCTGACCTGATCAAGCACAGGCAGATTCCGGGCCTGGGAGATCGGGTCACAATCCGGGGGAGCTATCAGTTCCGGGCCAAGTCCGATTTCATCGTCCTCGATTCAGCCCACAGCATCGAAATCGAGCGAAACCTGGCGAAGGCACCGATACCCATCCGTCAGGTGGGAAACAAGAAATCGGGCCTGAAGGATGGAGATGCCGTCAAGGTGACCGGACAGGTGGTGCGGGCCTCCTACGACCGTTACAGCTTCGTCTGTGTCTTGAAGGACGCCAGGGGGAACACTCTGGACGCAGTGCTTTCCTCATCCAACCTGGAGCTTCTCGGTTATCGCCGGGGGCAGAGCAGTACCTGGAAAGACGAACCTCGGAGCGGCCAGTTCGTCACCGTCGACGGCACGTTGCAGTGGAACCGTTACGCCAAGGCATTCCGGGTCATGGTTTCGTCCCCGGAGCGAATAGGTCAGGTCGATTCCCATACCTACATCGAACACAACCGATAGGGACGGCTGCCCGAGCTGCGGGCGAAACATCGGCCCCGATCGCCAGCGGTGCCACTTCTGTGGTGTCGGTCGTTCGCCCCGGATCAGCGTCACGGCCATCCAGCTCTGCACCCTGCCTCTCATCCTGGTGGCGGCCTACTACATGTATCTCTCCCTCAATGCCGCCCCGGAGTTCCAGCGAATCTCGAGCCTTGGAGAGAATCTCAACTTCCAGCGCATTCGGGTCCTTGGGGAGGTCATGGCCACCCGGGTCAAGCCCGGGAAGTACGACTCCTACCTGACCATCCTCATCACTCTTCGGCAGACCGCCCTCCCTGGGGAGGAGCCGTCATCCCCGGCGAGTTACAGCCCCGGGGGCGAGATCCGGCTGAAAGCGGAAGGCCGGATCGCCAGAGAGCTCGACGACAGCAAGGCCATTCCCCTCATTGGTGATGTGGTCGATGTCTGGGCCACCCTGTTCGCCGGATCGGGCTACCGGTTGCTCAGCCTGGGCGATCCTCAATTCCTGAGAGTGGTGGGTGAGACCCGGAGCGCCCGCAAGTTCGACGATGTGTCCCTGCCGGCCTTGATGTCCAGTCCCGAGACGTTCAAGGACAAGAACGTCCGCATCACGGAAGCCATCGTGGTGAAGCGAGAGGGAAAGCTCGGAATCGCTCTGAGAAGCCCGGACGGCAAGGCGACACTCAAGGTCTTCGGTGTCAGTGACAGGGTGACCAACGTCGGGGATCGGATCTCCATCAGGGGACAGTTTCTCTATTTCAAGCCCGGCCAGCTCTGGGAGCTCAAGACCCATCGCGGCGACCGGGAAGCAGTTCAGGTCCTAACCCGGGGCAACCAGTCCGGCTCTCACACGGAAGCCACCGTGGAAGGCCTCCTGTCGAACCCGGAGCCGCTCAGGGACAAGCCGGTCCGCCTGAAGGAAGTCGAGATCGGTCAGCGCGTCAACGATTACTGCATCGCCGTCAAGGACCCGGAAGGCGACAAGGAGCTGCTCGTCTTCGGCGTGAAGGACAAGCGGTGGCAGGCCGGAGACAGGGTGTCTGTAAGAGGCACCTTCTTCTTCTATGAGATGAAGAAGAAGTCGGGACCGAAGTCCACGCCGGCGACGGCGGCCACGTCAGGTTCCGCCGGAGCACAGGCGACCTCTTCCTCGACTACGGCCAGCACCACGGCGGTCGGGTCCGGCTCCCCTCGAGGGCCGAGAAAGCCTCGAGGTTACTGGGAAATCAAGACAGCCTTCGGCGATCGACGAGCCGTCGTTGCAGCTGGCGATGGCGGCGCAGCAGCCTCCGCTGCGAGCAAGTCCGCCGAGGCGTCCCGTCAGGTCCGCAAGACCGTGACTCACAAGGCCGGGACGAGCGTGGTGACCCCCTGGTTGGCCGGCGCCTCCATCGCGGCAGCCATCGTCGGAGGGTTCGTGGCGGCGATCTTCTCTCTTATTCCGGGCCTCCACATCTTCAACGTCATCGCCATCACCATGCTCATCACCTTCCAGGCTATGAGCCTGTTCTCCACCTTGGCCCCCCTGATCTTGACGGGGTTCCTCCTAGGGATGGTGGTGACCTTCTCGGTGCTGTTCACCGTCTCGTCGCAGTACTTCCAGCCCTCCGACGAGTCCTTCCGCTCCATCGTTCTGCCTCACGAGCGGCTGCTCTTCGACGGCCGGGCTCACGAAGCAGTGATGCTCGGCGGCATCGGCGGGTTGACAGCCCTCTTCTTCATGACTCTCGTGCTGCCCGTGGTCTCGGGATTTGTGTCGGGCCTGGTCCGTTTCCTTCAGCCCCACCACTACTGGATCGTGGCGACCATCTGCACCCACTTGCTGATCACCGAGTGGCCGAAGGACCACGGCGCGGGGAAGACCGCCTGGCAGCGGCTGTGCGATGGCTGGGTCCAGCTACTGATGGGTTACTTCACCTTCTTCGCCGCCGGTCTGCTCGGCATCCTGGTCTTCCATAGGACCATGGTCCCCCTCGACGGCGCCTTCCAGTCTCTGATGCCTCTCTTCGTGGGGCTCTTCGCCATCCCGAGTCACATCATGGCCTTCATCACCCGGACCACCGTGCCGCCTCAGCACATGTGCACCTCCGTCGAGCTTTACGGAAAGGACGTGGTCAAGGGTGGGTTCTCGGGTCTGCTGGCAGGGTGCTTTGCCACCGTCACGCCGGGCCTCACTCCTGGTCCGGCCCTCCTGCTCTCGGGGCACGCGACCTCCCAGCAGGGGGAACGACAGTTCATCATCGGAGGCGGCGCCGCCAGAGTGATGTACTACGCCGGTGCCATGATCCTCCTGTTCCTCCCGGGCGTCTTCCTCCGGCGAGGCGGCGCGGCGATCAACATCAGCCTCATCTTCATCCCCGAGGCTCCGGAGCAGTTCTATCTGGTCACGGGAATCATCGCCCTCGTGGGGGCCTTCTCCTTCATCGCCCTGGTTCCCTACTCGCGGCTCTGTGCCGCCCTCTCCCAGCGGGTTCCCTTCCAGACCTTCTCTGCCATCGGGAGCATCTTCCTGGTGATCCTTGTGGGGATGGTGACCGGCGGTCAGGGGCTGCTGCTCATGGCCGTCGCCACGCTTCTGGGACTGGTTCCCAACATGTGGCACACCCGGAGGATCAGCCTGCTGGCCGTGCTCCTTGTACCCATGTTCCTCAACATGTCCGGTCTGGGCCCCGCCGCGGCCCGGTTCCTGGGTCTCAACTGATGGCTATTCAGGAGAGTGACCTCTAGTGAAGGGAATCACACACTTCATCACCGGCGTCGCCGTCGCCTCCTGCTTCCCTTCGGTCGCAGCGTCCCTGTACACGACCAAGGGTCTGCTGATGCCCTTGGGAGGCGTCTTCGGAGTCCTGCCCGACACGGTGGACTTCCGTCTCCTCAGGTACCTCTGGACCTATCAGCGCGTGGTCACCATGGACGAGGCCAATCTGGACCCGAAGGCAGCAGCGGAGGCCATGGCAAAGGCCATGGACGACGCTGCCGCCTCCAACGACCCCGTCACCCTCCGCCTGGACATCGTCCGGGTGACCTCCAGTTATTACCGAACCTATCTGGTCTACGTCGACGACAAGCGCAAGGAAGTGACGGCCCTGATGGGCCCCCTGAAGACCATGTCCCATGTGATGGAAAAGGCCGCCTACATGCCCCCGGGATGGAAGGTGCGAGAGGCCATTCAGAAGAAGGGCCCCGCCCAGGCCTATCGAGACCTATTCGACATTCTCCCCTGCCTGCCCGAGAGCGCCCCGGAGGGTGAGGAGAGCCACCACACGGCGAAGTTCACCGCCGACATCGACAACACCTACTACGGTGAGACCGAAGTGGGCATCTTCTCGGGACCCGACTTCTCCTTCCACAAGAAGGCCGACGGCCGGGTCCGGATCGACTTCATCCCCTGGCATCGAGGCTGGTCCCACAGCTGGATGTTCGGCATCCTCATGGGACCCATCGCCTTCCTGTTCATGGTCCTCGTCGGCCTGATCGCCGGAGAGGGCTTCCTCAGCGCCGCCCCCCTCACCGCCGCCCTCATCGCCATCTTCGCCGTCTGGAGCCACATCGCCGAGGACCAGGTCGGTCACCTGGGATCGAGCCTCTGGTGGCCCGTGCTGAACGACCGGACCGTGGGAATGAAGATGACCAGCTCAGCCTCGCCCTTCACCAACACGCTCTTCATCTGGATCTCCCTGGCCGTGCTGATCTTCAACCTGAACGCCTACGCCCCGGTGCCGAGCTTCACCCTGCCCTGGACCGCCGACATGTCGGGCAACTTCACCCAGTGGGACTACTGGTTCATCTCGCTTCTGAACTACCTGACCTACGTGGTGGTCATCCCCTGGAGCCTCTACGCAGGCCTGCGCCATCTGTTCCGGTCCGACGAAGAGCGGGAGTACAGCATGGTGGAGTCCTTCGACACCGCCTCGAGCTACGCAGGCGAGCAGAGCGACTCCTGAGGAGCGGCTTGCGCTGCCGGTGAGATCGGGAAGCAAGTTGCCCCGTGGGTGGATCTGACCGCGACGTTACGTGAAGTTTCACAGATGGTCTTTTCCATCCAGGTCCTCTGTGCGCTCTGTGGCCTCTGTGTAAACTCCCAGGTCATCGCTACGGAGGCCGCCCCCTACGTGACATGCTGCTTTCGTGTTACCGTGGGGTTGCTGGTCCGTCAGCTTGACCAGGTGGAGGCAACAGAGCTGACGCATGACCTTGGCGAATCCTGTTGCAGTCATGGATTTTGCCTCCGAACAGGCAGAAATGTGTTGCATCCACGCAGCGCTTGAATCGTACGCGGCCGAGATGACGGAGGGCCGGGATGTTGTATCGAAAGGGC
>JAJFLN010000158.1 GCA_021772705.1 Candidatus Cloacimonadota bacterium
GGGCCGGATGGCGGAGCGCAGGAACATCACGGCCACGAGTAGCAGGATGGCGTTGATGAGGGAGGCGATGAGGACCGCCTGCCTGCCCCGGTCGGCAAACCGGCCGAGAGACTGCTTGATTGCCGGGTCCGATGCCGTGGCGAGCATCTCCGCCATGTGGCTTTCCTCGGATCTGAGCAACAGGTACGGGATGATCGCGTAGATGGCGAACATCAGGACCGCAAAGGCCACGACGACCTTTAGCTGCAGGCCGATGCGCAGGCCGGTCCCCTGCACCGGGTCCGGGCCTTCGACCGTCACGGGTGCTTCCTTGGGTCCCCCCGGCGCGTTCACTGGAAACGTGGAGGGAGATTCCTCTGTGGGAGTGCTCATCGGGTATCGAGTTGGTTCAGGTACTCGAACGCCTCCTCATCGGTGGACATGACTTTCAACAGGTGAGTCAGCCTGGTGATCTCCAGCAAACTCAGGACCTTTCGATTCACGTGCACGAAGACCACCTCTCCCCGGGCTTGCTTGGCTCGCTTATGAGCCTTGACGATAGCCCCCAGGGCCGCGCTGCACATGACCTTCACCTTCGAGGCGTCCAGCACGATCTTGGCGTAGACGGGCGAGACCTGATCTTCCAGAAAGGCGTCGAATTCCTCCTGGTTATCGAGGTATACGTCGCCGTCAATTCGAACGAAGGCGACGTCACCCCGAGGTTGGAGAATACATAACACGACACCGGACTGTACCGCGCCATAGCCTCGGAAATCGAGCATGGATTCAAGATTTTGTCCAGATTTCTGGCCAGAGCCTGGGCGGGAGTCCCCCAGCCATCGAGCCGAGCCGGCGCGGTTGGCCCGTCACTCGCCTTTCAAAACCGTGACTTGCTCCCGTAGCTGCTCCTGGATCTTCATTCTGGCGTAGTAAACGCCCACGTTCTGCTGTGACGCTCCATTGGCGTTCATGAGGTTCCAGGCCAGCTTCATATCCTTATCAATCGACGCGAGTCCCTGGTCCAGCTCCGAGGCCGTGACGGAGTCGACGGGATCGTAACCCTTCAGTCCATCGATTCGGGTCTGGAGTTTCTGTTGAGCGTGGGTCGCTTTGCCCAGGAGCCCCGTGATGGCGGCGGCCTGACCGGCGTTGGACGAGAGTGCCTGAAGCGGCAGCTGGTCACTAAAGAGAGTCAACCCACCCGCCACGAGGCCAATCACGACCAGAGGGACGAGCCAGTTCTTTCGGCCTGCTTGTTGTTCCATTTCATTCTCCTTCTTCCATGAGGCCCTGTGTCAGTCCCAGCCCGGTTTCTTTGCTGCGGGACCCGGGTTGCCAGAGTAGATCTGGTGACTGAGAAATCGGCAGAATAATCACAACGAATTTGCCGTAAAGTGTTCCGACCGGCCTGCCGATAGATATGGAGTCAATTTCGCTCCCCAGGAGCCCATTCTTGTCCTGATATAGAGGCAGAAGGCCCATGAACAATACATCTCCGTGGCGGACACTCTCGTTGATTCTACTCTTCTTCCTCTCCGGAGGCAGCGCCCTTGTCTTCGAACTCCTTTGGGTCCGTCTTCTGGGACCCTACCTGGGGTCCAGTCCCGCCACGGTGGCCATCGTCATCGGCCTGTTCATGGGAGGCCTCGCCGCAGGCGGACTTCTGGCGTCCCGGGTGCGAGGTGACGGCCTGCGAGCCTACGGGGTGGCGGAGATCCTCATCGCCATCTGGGGCATGGCCACCCCAGGAGTGCTGGCTGTCCTGTCGCCGGTCTTCGACGCTGCATTCGGACTGGAAGAGACCGCTCCCGCTGCCTGCCGTCTCCTTCAGTTCCTGGCCACGGCGGGGCTGATATTGCCTCCAACAGTATTGATGGGTCTCTCCTTCCCGATCCTGGCCAGGTCGGCCCGGAAGTCGGCGGCTGCACTCTACGCATCCAACACGGCCGGCGCCGTGGGCGGCTCCATCACCGGTGGGCTCCTGTTGTTGCCCACGGTGGGACTCGACGCGACCCGGTACGCCGCGAGCGCTGTCAGTCTGGCTGTCGGGCTCGCCGCCATCGCTCTGTCAGCACGAGGCCAGGCTTCCGCTTGCCCGCCCGAGGCCAGTCAGCTCCCGAGAGCTGGCAGGTCCCGGGCTGGGCAACCAGACTCCTATCCCCGCCTCTGGCTGCCGGGACTGATCGGTCTCTGGGGCGCCGCGACTCTCGGCTACGAGATTGCCTGCGAACGGGCTCTGGCCATGTCCCTGGGCTCCTCCATCTACTCCCTGACATTGGTGGTGGCGACCTTCATCGCCGGCCTCGCTCTGGGTGGCGCCGTGTTCGCTCGGTGGGCTCCGCGAGATCCCTGGTTCGGACTGGCAGGAGCCTCCCTCGGCGCCGGCGTGGCTTGCATCTTGGTAGTGCCCCTCCTGGGGAACATGCCGATCTGGATCGTCCCCTTCATCACCTGTTTCGGCCGGTTTCCCTACCTGGTGCTGATGGCCGCCGAGTGCCTCGTCATTGCCGCCTTGCTCCTGCCCCCTGCGTTTCTCATGGGGGCCGGCATGCCCCTGGCCTGCCGCCTCGTGCGAGATCCGGCCCGGTTCGGACCTCTGTACTCCGCCAGCACCCTGGGCAGCATCGGGGGCAGCCTGACAACGGGTCTGCTGCTCATCCCCCTCCTGGGGATGCGGGACTCCCTGCTCCTCTGGAGCGCCATGTTCCTCATCGTTGCTGGCCTCGCAGCCTCTCGTATCGAGAGTGCCGGTCGTCGCCACGCCTGCGCCATCGCCGTCGTGCCCGCCCTGGTGGCGCTGTTGATGGTGCCGCCCTGGAGGGGAGAGATCCTGGCCACGGGACCATTCCTCTACGCCGGAATCTACCGGGATGCCGCTCGCAAGACCGGGCTGTCTGTTTCCCGGGTGATGACACACTTCGACAAACTTCTCTACTACCAGGAGGGCGCCGCCGCGACGGTCAGCGTCAGGGAGGACCAGTACGGCAACCGTTCCCTGGCTGTGAATGGAAAGGTCGATGCATCTTCGGGGTTGGACATGGAAACCCAGATCTTCATTGGCCAGCTCTCCATGCTCTTCGCCGATGAGTCGCCGGAGGTTCTCGTGGTGGGACTCGGGTCTGGCGTCACCGTCGGCTCCATCGCCACCCACCCGGCTCGCTCCATCGAGTGTCTCGAGCTTCTGCCTGAGGTGGTGGAGGCATCGCACTTCTTCGACCACGTCAACGGCCGTCCCCTCGAGGACAGCCGGGTGCGGCTGTTGCTCCGGGACGCCAGGACGCACATGCGAGTCTCAAAGCGTCGGTATGACGTCATCTGTTCCGAGCCCTCCAATCCCTGGGTGGCCGGTATGGCTTCCCTGTTCACGGTGGAGCACTTCAAGGCTTGCCGGGAACGGCTCAAGGACAAGGGGATCATCTGCCAGTGGGTCCAGGCCTACTCCCTGTCGCCAGACGACTTCCGGAGCGTGGTCCGGACCTTCCAGACTCAGTTCCCCCGGGCCAGTCTCTGGGAGGCCATGAAGGGAGGCGACTACCTCCTGGTTGCTCGAAAGGACGGTGGCCCGTTGAACTTCGATCGGACCTCCGAACTGCTGGAGCGAGAGGAGATCCGGACCGATCTGGCCAGAGCGGGCATCAAGCGCGGCGAGGACCTGGCCAAGCGGTTCGTCATGGGCCCCGAGGCGTTGACCCGCCTCGCCGACGGAGCGACGATCAACACCGATGACTTGCCGGTTCTGGAGTTCTCGGCCCCCCTGTCACTCCACAAGGACACGGGGTCCCAGCTGCTGGCGCTCTTCGAGCCTCTCCGGGAAGCCCCCGATTCGGCGCTCCGTGTCTCGTCCGCCCCGATGGCCAGGAAGCTGGCCACGTCCTTCGCCAGTCGCCAGCTTGCCGACGCCGGCTGGTCCCTGGCCTCGGTCGGCGAGTTGGAGGGAGCCCAGAGACTCTTCGAGGGTGCCCTGGATATGGACCCTCACGATGAAGATGCCAGGAAGGGCTTGAAGGAACTCCTGCTGGAGCGCTCCAGGAAAGCCCGGGCCTTGGGAAAGCTGGAGCTGGGCAAGGAGATGATGGAGCGATACCTGGAGCTGGATCCGGAAGACGTGGATGTGGCAAACGATCTGGGGGTCATTTACCGCAAGATGGGTAACTCCGCCCGGGCTCGAGGTCTGTTCCGGAGCGTGCTGAAGCGAGACGCCGACCACGGTGCGGCCCTGCGCAATCTGGCGCTGGAAGATTACGAGTCAGGAGACCACGCCGCCGCAGTCGAGAAGTACGAGCAGGTGGTCCGGCTCAACCCCTCCGACGCCCTGGCCATGAACAATCTGGGGATCTGCCTGATGAAGCTTGAGCGCTATCCGGAAGCCCTGTCCCGGTGGCGGGCTGCCCTGAAGCTTGATCCCGGCCTCACCTCTGCCAAGGAGAGCATCCGGATCATCGAGTTCCTCGGATACAAGTGAGTAACAAGGTGGAACATCCTGTTCCACGGTGAAACGGGTTCCTCTCTCCGTTCCGGGAGGGACCCTGACGGGAAAGGGGCTGGCAGCCCGCTATTCTGGCCCGAGATATGAGCCTCCCCGCCCCAGCTCTCCTGAACCTGAGAGACAGCACTCAGGAGTAGCTGTCAGGCACGAGATCCGTTACCACATTTGAAGACTCGGGCTCATCGTCCTCGATGAAGATCCGGAACTCCTCATCCTCGTCGGGGAAGACTTCCAGGAAGATCCTGTTTCCCTCGATACGCTCACGGATTCTCATCTGGAACGCCTCCTCGTTGGCTGCCCTTCTATCAGGTTCGGTCGGGGATGGAAGGAGCAAGTTGCGTGCCAGGGGGGGGCGGGCTTCGGGCTTCGGGCTTCGGGCCTCGGGTGACGGGTGACGGGTGAGACCGGGGGCTCGGGTGTGAGGCTTCGGATCTTCGGGAAGGCGCCAGACTTCAAGCGTGCCTGGGCGATCTGGCCGTTGGCGACGAGAGCCTCCGGAGTCTTGCCCAGAAGCCAGAGACCAAAGTCCAGTCTCGATTCCGACATCTCAGCCGCTCAAGCGAGCGACCCCTCACCACCCCTGTGTACCCGAAGCCCGAGGCCCGAAGTCCCGCTACAGCGTCCCCATCAGCTTCTCCGCCTGGGTCTCGTCGTCCACGATGTCCAGTATCCGGTCCAGACGGGTCAGCTCCAGGGAGCGGCGGACCTCCGGTTGGGGGTTCATGACGACGAAGTTGCCCCCCCGCTTCTTCAGTACCGTGTAGGCGCTGACGATGGCTCCGAGTCCTCGAGAAGTGACCCAGGGGGACTTGCCCAGGTCCAGGACCAGGCGCGTCGCTCCGCTCTCGATGAGGTCATCGATGAAGTCCGAGAACTGCTTCACGTTCTGGTGCGAGATGTCGTCGTCGATCTGGACAATCTTCGCCTGGCCAAGCTCTCTGGTCGAGATGTTCATGTCTGCCCTGATCCTCCCTTGACCTTTCAGGCAAGTTCCGGCACTGTCGTCTCCTCTTGCCGGTGGGCCATCATTCAGGTTAGCACGTCACGAGCATGATGGCGTGAGTTGAGTCCAGCCGAGACCCGACCGCCGCCACGCCCTCGGCAATCTGGAAATCTATGGAACAAGGCGATCCTGACATAGTCGTCGTTGGAGGCGGCCCGGCAGGGCTGAAAGCTGCCCGGTCCGCCGCTGCCGCCGGGGTGTCCACTCTTCTGCTGGAGCGAGGCAACGAGATCGGCAGCCCCGTTCGAACCAGTGGCGGAACCTGGATCGAGGACATGAAACGTCATGGGGTTCCGGAACATCTCTACCGGCCCACCACTCGGGTCCGGATCGCGAGCCCGGGCAGGGAGATCCAGTTCGACTACGACCCGCCCATCAACTGCGTCCTCGACGTGAGGGGCCTTTACCAGCAGCTGGCCGTGGAGGCATTTCAAGCAGGAGCCGATGTCCGGGTAAAGTCTCGTGTCTACCCGGAACCGGACGGAGCCGTCCGGATCGATCATCCCGGTGGCAGCCGGACTCTTCAGCCTGCCGTGGTGATTGACGCCTCCGGATCCGCCGCCGCCATCGCTCGCTCCCGAGGCCTGGCCCAGCCGACCCGGCGGCTCGGAACCGGAGCCGAGCTGGAACTTCACGCTCCCGACTGGGACGAGGACGAGATTTGGCTCGGTGTCGGGTCCCATCTGGCCCCCAGTGGCTACGGCTGGATCTTTCCCTGTCCCGGGGGGCGGGTTCGAGCCGGCGTGGGACTGCTGACACCTGATGCCGGCGTGGACCCCACGCCCTATCTGCGCCGCCTAGTGGAGAGGGAGGAGAGACTCCGGGTCTCGGCTGAGATCGAGCTGCATCGCGGAGTGATTCCCTCCGAGGGCCCCCTGACGACGACCGTCGGTGAAGGACTGCTCGTCGTTGGTGACGCCGCCGGTCAGGTCCTGGCCACTGCTGGCGAGGGTATCCGGTTCGCCATGGAGCTGGGTGAGCTGGCCGGTCAGGTGGCGGCGGATGCGGTCCTGGCGGGAGCCCTGGATCGGCTGGGGCGCTACGAGTCAGGCTGGAGCGATCGTTACCGGGGGCTGTTCACTCTCATGGATCGGGTCAACAGGAAGCTGGCCCGGCTGGAAGACCATGACTGGGACAGGGCCCTGGGCTGGATGGAGAAAATCGGTCCGGGACTCTCGGCGAAGCTGATGCGGGGCGATGTATTCCGAGGCCGAGGCCGGATGCGTCTCATTGAGGGCTTGTTGCCAGTGCTGGCCAAGTTCCTCAGAGATTAGGGAGTTTCCGGACGGAAACCCGTTCGCCCCACTATGGATGCCCGCATCCAGGACGACTGAATGGCCGAGTTTTCCCGATCCGTTCGTCCTACTATGGATGCCCGCATCCAGGACGACTGAATGGCCGAGTTTT
>JAJFLN010000159.1 GCA_021772705.1 Candidatus Cloacimonadota bacterium
CCTGCGTGTTATCATTGCTTTGCCAGCTTGATCCCGGATACTACGAATGAGATCGGGGTCCACGAGGCTGGCATTGCCGAAGGGACGGGTCGTGCAGCGCAAATCAGCAGTTCTTGTTGCCGGATTTCTTATCGCCGCGTCCAGCATTGCCTGGGCACAGGATGACTTCGATTCACTTCGCGATCAGGCGACCTCAAAGCCTGCTCCTCGATCTTCCGGATCTGCTACGGGACTGACACCGGCTTCACGGGTATCCGCCGGATCTGGACAGGCTGCCGCCTCCCTCAATCTCGAGGAAGGGGGCCGTCGAGTCCAGGCCAAGAGCAGGGCGGGTCTCAGCATTGACTTCAAGCCCGGTCGGGACAATCTGGCATTCGACAATCTCTCGGGGGCCATGAAGTTGGGGAGCATGTCCGGCAATTGCTACACCATGGCCTTCGTGGCCAAGCTCTTCTTCGAGGGTGCCGTCTATGTTCCTTCGGGCCGATCAGAGGAGGAGCGGCGGGGCTTCAGCCTCTCGGCGCTCTCGAGTCACCTGGCCGGCGAGCGGGGCCAGCCTCTGGAAGTGAAGGACTTCGAGTCTCTCTTCGACCTGAGCTACGATCCGGACTTCGGGGAGTCCGAGGCCTTCGACTACATTCGCAAGTCCCGGGGTATCTCCGTGGCCAGCTCTGATGAGGCCGCTGGACTGACGGGACGGCAGAAGATGATCGTCCAGCTCGTTCAGTTCATCAGCACTGTTCACTACCTCCACTACCTTCAGTATCAGGTGGGGAGCTTCATCGAACCGGTGATAAGGAGCGAGCTGGGGGGCGGGACCGTCATGCCCCAGGTCACCCTGGAGCAGATCGAGAGCATGCGATCTCAGCTTCAGAAGGGTCGCACCTGTCTGCTTCTGTTGCTGGAGGCCAAGCAGGTCTACGGCCACGTCGTCCTGGCCTACGGGCTCCAGAGCTCCGCCTCGGCCCACTACCTGTTCGTGTATGACTCGAACATCCAGTACGGCTCCGAGAAGCGTCACAGCGTGATCAAGGTGAGCAAGGATGGACGGGTGCTCGGCATGTTCCTGGTGAACGACCGTAAGGGGCTCGTGGCCGACTCCATCTACGATGACGATTCCTGGTTCTCGAAGGAGGCCTCCTTCGGCCTCGTCCATCTGCCCGATTCACCGCTCCAGAAGCGGAACATGCAGGAGCTGGCCCGAAAGGCGGGTCACGCCGATGCCGAGACGGCTTATCTCGTGGCCGGCGGACAGTTCCTGCATGACTTGACGAAACAGTCCCCTGAGAAGTCCAGCCTGAGACAAGACACCCTGGCATTCGTCCGCAACATTCAGTCGATCCAGACCTCCCTGGGGCAGACCAACATTCCGAAGGAGGACGAGCTCTCGGAAGACGCCACGGTGGAGCAGCTCAACCAGTTCCTGAAGAAACATGCCGACCTGGGGATCCGCACCGCCTATCCCTTCGCTCTGCCCAGGGGGCTCTCCATCACCGATACGAGCATCGAGTTTCATGCACGGGATGCAAACCGGGCGGTGGTGAAATCCACCCTGACCCTGGCGAAGGACGGACCTGTCGATGTCATTGTGGCCGCCATCCAGAAGGGCGCCGCCCTGGCGGACTCCGAGCAGATCGCCACCTGGTTGAAGTCCGTGCGGACCCGGATCGGTCCCACCAAGATCCAGGCCGTCGTGCAGCTGGCGGTCCGGAAAGGGAAGATGCCCTCCGGGTTCGGCTCCCAGCATTCCCGGACGACCTACGGTCCCGTTCCGGTGCTCCAGAAGAGCCATCTGATAGTCGGCGATCTGGTGCCGGATCGTAAAGCCAACGTGGACCATCAGCTGGAGATCTCCGAGGCGGCGCTTCAAGGAGGCCTGGCGGCTGCCCTCGACAAGGCCGGCCTGGTGGGGCACAAGTTCTGGTTCACCTACACCCTGATCCCCGAGACCTGGGTCTCCGACGCCGTGGAGCGGAAGGGATATGTCCGCCTCGACGGGGCCAAGCTCGATCTGCTCGGCGCCGGAGGTTCCCACTCCGTTGGCCGGATTCGCCTCAATCTCCAGGGCTACTCATTCGTCCGGGCCAACCCGTTCAACAACCGTACGGGAGTTTCCATCGACGCCAAGTCCGTCGATGTGGACGTCAAGGTCTACAGCCGGAAGGAGCTTGGCGCCTCCGAGTGGTACGTCTATGGCGACGTGGATGGCGACATCGACGCCGATGACGGACTGGCCAACGTCGTGGTCAGCCTGGCCACCCTGGTGGTGGATGAGGTCTTCCCCTACGTTCAGGGGCTGCTCAATGACTACATTCGGGACCAGCTGAACGTTTACGTCAAGCTGAAGAAGCAGATCGGCGTCCACGATGCGAGTGTGACCACCACCTCCCTGGAGGTCAACTCCGGCGAGGCGATCGTCGATGTGGACGATCTGACCAAGCGCCTCTTCGGAGTTCAGGTGCCGGTCCGCATGCGCTTCTGGACCGTCAAGAACGACAGGATCGTCATCGGAGCGAGCTACAAGTAGGACCGGAGCGGCAGGATCTGTAGATGAAGCTCACGGGAAAGATGCTGCGAATCGCCGGCCCCCAGGGACCGATCACCCTGATCCGGGACGATGGCGGTGTCCCCCGTGTTCAGGCGACTCGCTTCGGCGATCTGCCTTATGGTCTCGGCTGGGTTCACGCCCACGACCGGATGGTCCAGATGATGCTCGTCCGGATTCTGGGACGAGGTGAAGCCTCGGAGCACCTGGACGGCTCGGAGCAGATGGTGGCCACCGACACGTTCATGCGCCGCATGGGTTTCCGTCGCGATGCCCGGCAACAGGCCACGGAGATCTCCGATACGACCCGTTCCTGGTGTCAGGCCTACTGCCAGGGCGTCAACGACTATTTGGAACGAGAGAGGCGTCCCCTGGAGCTGCTGATCGTGGGCTACCGCCCGGACCCCTGGACCGTGGAGGATGTCCTCCTGACGGTGAAACTCGTGGCCTATATGGGACTGGCTCAGGCCCAGCAGACCCTGGAGAAGTTCATCATCCAGGCCCACCTGGCCGGAGTCGATCCCCTCAAGCTCCGGGCTCTGTTCAGCCCCCACCTGGACAGCTTCGATCCGGCCTGGATCCAGGGGCTGACCGTGGCCGAACCGGTGATCCCCCTGGACATGAACTGGGCCCGGGCCGTCCCAACCTTCAAGGCCTCGAACAACTGGGTCGTGGCGGGGCGAAAGACCGCGGCGGGCTCGCCGATCCTCTGCAACGACCCCCATCTGGAGTGCGACCGGTTGCCCGCCGTCTGGTACGAAACCCGGCTCGTTGCCGGGGAGTCCTATCTCATAGGAGCCACCATTCCCGGCGTCCCCGGCGTGCTCATCGGCCGAAACCGAAAGCTCTCCTGGGGAGTCACCTACGGCTTCATGGATCAGATCGACTACTTCGTCGAGGACTGCCGCGACGGTCGTTTCCGCCGCGGCGACAGCTGGGTCCCCTTCGATAGCCGGCAGGAAGTGATCCGCGTCAAAGGCGGTCCGGACCGCAAGATCAGGGTGCACGAGAATCTGCACGGTGTCCTGGAAGGGGACCCCTTTCGTCCCGGCCGATACCTCTGCCGGGCCTGGAGCGGCTTTCAGGGGAACGTGGCCCGCACCGCCGACAGCATCGTTGCCCTCACCCGGGCCTCCTCCGTCCGGGAGGGCGCCGAAATCGTCCAGGATGTGACCATCTCCCTCAACTGGGTCCTGGCGGACCGGGACGGAGACGTGGCCTACCAGCAGTCAGGGGTGCCGCCCCTGCGCGCCGAGGGCCACAGCGGTCTCCATCCCGTGCCCGGCTGGGACCCGGCCTATGACTGGAAGGGCTGGGGCTCCCCGACGGACTTGCACAATCAGTTCAATCCTCGGAAGGGCTATCTGGTGACGGCCAACAACGACCTGAACCCCCCGGGTGGGCCTCTGGTGATCAACATGCCCATGGGAGATTATCGTGCCCGGCGGATCAGCCAGTGTCTCGAGGCAGGCGATCAGATCGAGGTGGAGGACATGAAGAAGCTCCAGCTCGATCGCCACTCTCTCCAGGCCGAAGAGATGATGCCCCTTCTGAAGCCCCTGTTGCCCGGCACCGAAGACGGCCGGGCCTTCGCTGACTGGGACTTCGGCTACGAGAACGACTCCCTGCAGGCCTCCCGGTTCGAGGCGATCTACCGGGAGCTGATTCACGCCGTCTTCGGAGAGCTCGAGCTGGGTGGAGCCGTCGTCGACTTCCTCTGGGACGAGACGGGAGTCATCACCGACTACTACATGCAATTCGACCGGGTCCTGGCCGATTCCGATTCGATCTGGTTCCAGGGCAGGGACCGCCAGGAGCTCATTCGACAGTCCATCGAGCGAGCCTTCTCCCGGCCTGTCCGCCCCTGGGGTGAGGAGCGGCAAGTGACCATGAGGAACATCTTCTTCCAGGGCAACCTCCCCCCCTTCCTCGGCTTTGACCACGGCCCCGTCATGCTGGGAGGAAACCGGGCCACCATCGTCCAGGGCGCCATCTACCGCAGCTTCGGAATCCCCGCCACCTTTGCCCCCTCCTACCGTTTCATCACCGATCTCGCCACCGACGAGGCCCACACCGTCCTCGCAGGAGGCCCCAGCGGCAGGCGCACCTCACGCTGGTACCTGACCGACGTCGAGAAGTGGCAGTCCGGGGGGTACAAAGTGCTCAAGACGGGGGAGGGGGGAGACTCGGGCCTCGGGCCTCGGACTTCGGGCAGGACCGAGAGGCTAGGAGTGTGTCGGAGAATTCACCTGGTTTCGCTTGCACCAAGTGCCTCTTTAACAGGGAACAGGCAATGGGGAATCGGCACGTCGGTAGCTCATGCTCAGCTTTCGAAGGGCTGCTCGCCGGTATTGCTTGTCGGTTGACGTAGTCCGAAAGGCTACTGCGACCGACTGGCGAAAGGAGCTGACATCGACTGATCGGCGGACATGGGTCCTGGTCTCCATTTTTCGTTGCCTGTTCCCGGTCCCCTGTTGTCTGTTCCCTGTTCGCCTTTCCCGGCACCGGTCGAATCCGCCCCAACTCCTGGACACTTCGAGTCTCCAGGATTTCGTAACGTGACCTGTTGCCATCAGCGATCAGCTCAACATGGCGATCATGACAACTGTCCGGAAATTGGGCCAGATTTGACCGGTGCCCCTTTCCCCGTCCCCCAACGCCCAACACCAGGGTCCCGGCAAAGTCACAGACGATCCGCATCAATACTGGATCGGGCTTTTCGACCCCTCATGATGAACACTGGCATTCTGCCCGACTTTGTCCGTCGCCCTGCGCCCAACACCCGGGTGCATGTCCCG
>JAJFLN010000160.1 GCA_021772705.1 Candidatus Cloacimonadota bacterium
TGGTCTGGACGAGTTCGATATTGCCGGGGTTGCCTTCCATCTGTACCGGGAGGGAGATCCTTTGCTCCTGAGCGGCTGGCTTCACATGGCACGAGAGAAGGGTTGGACCGATCTCCTTGACCGAAGCCCGGACTTCACGGATCATTCCCATCCACTGCTACGGGAAACCCATGCCTGGGCGAAGGAGCCTGCCACATGATGACAGCCATCGAGAAGCTCGTCTTCCTCCGCAAGGTCGACCTGTTGCGAGCCCTGGATGCGGAGCAGCTGCTCCTGCTGGGCCAGGCGGCGCGGGAGGAGAGCCGGGAGGCCGGTTCGGTCCTCTTCGAGGAGGGCGATCCGGGAGATGAGATGTACATTGTCGTCTCGGGAGAGCTGGCCATCCTGGCCGGTGAGAGGGACCAACAGCGGGAGCTGGCCAGACTGCAGCCAGGCGAGATCCTGGGTGAGATGGCGCTCTTCGACGACGAGCCCAGGTCCGCCAAGGCAAGGGTGGGCGACTCGCCGGCCAGGCTTCTGGCCCTGAGGCGGCAGGACGTGGAGGCCCTGGTGCTGGAGCATCCCCCCATCGCTCTGACCTTCCTGAAGGAGATGGTTCAGAGGGTGCGTGCGGCCAACCGGCGAGCAGCAACAGAAGCAGGCACCTGAAAAGCCAATCAGGCGCGGCCTCCTGCTGGTCTCGGATCCCTGACTATCTGGGCTCGGTGATGGCGCCCGTAGTCGGTGCCCGGTCGTTCGATGGCGGGGGAGCAGCCTGGGAGATGGGCTGGTTCTGGCTCCCGGCGTTCTGCTGAGGGACCTTGCTCATCTCGGCGTCGGTCAGGGCCGCAAGCTTGGCAGCCTCCGCCTTCTGAGCGGCTTCGATCATAGCGGCCTTCACTGCCGGTACTCGCTCGATCCAGAGCTTGAAGTGGTCTCCCGGCGGCTTGCCGGTGGAGGTCACGCCCTTGCCCGAGTACTGCATGTACTGATTGACCGTGATCCCCTTGTCCTTCAGCTGCTCGTTCCACTTGGCCACCTCGGCCATGATGATCGGATTCGCTGCGGCCTGCAGCTCCGCATCGGAGAGTACCATCGGGTTGACGCCGTAGGAGTTGGCCACCTGAGGCATCTTGCCTCTGGCGATGGTCTCGGCCTCTGCCCGGTTCCGGGGTCCCGCCACGGTCTGCTGTGCCGCCGTGACCGGCGCTGCAGGATTGGTGTTGCCCTGATTCTGCTGCTGCTGAATCTGCTGCTGCAAGCGGTCTCGCTCGGCCTGAAGTGCCTGCCGTTCCTGGGGGGTCAGGTTCGGGTCCGTGAGAGCTTGATCGATCTGAGCAATTCGCTGGTTCGGGTCCCTGGCGCCCCCCTGATTGCCGCCGCCCGGGAGGGCGCTGGCCGGATTGTCGCCGCCGTTGTTGTTGGCCAGGTCGTTGGAGTTGGGCCTGTCATTGAAGCGACCGTCATCCGACGTGGGCGACGTGGGCGACTGAGGACCCTGGGGGTTTCGATCCTCGAACCTGGGGTCCAGAGGATTGTCACTCCCTGGACTCTGGGGATTGTTCGGGTCCCTGCCTTGCTGCCGGTCGCGGTCGCGATCAGTCAGGAAACGGGAAATGGTGTCCTTCTGAGTTCGCAGAACCCGGTCCTCCTTGCCGCCGGGGCCAAAGATGCGGCTGTAGGCGCTTCGGAGAGCCGGATTCTCGGTCTGCTCGGCTCGACGGGCAAATCCAAGGGCCTGCTTCAAGCGGGGATTGCCCAGCATCCCCATGACCGAGTTCGGTGCTGGCTGCCTCGGATCTCGCCCGTAGACCATGCCGCGGATGTTGGCTTCAATTCTGGCTCGGGCTCGAGGATCTCGAGTTCGCCGCCAGGAGGTGATCTGGTCCAGCACCTTCCGCTGGAGGGCACGGATCTGGTCGAGACCGCGATCCGAGTCGCCGACGGCGGCCATGATGCCGCGCTCCATCTCGGGGGTGACCACGTTGGAGTCCGTGGGCTTGCCGGGCCTGCCGGCCTCCCACTCGCGGTCGATGTCGGCCATGTCCCGGTCGTAGCGATCGTTGGCATCCAGAACCTGAGTGCCTGCCCTGGCGATGTCGCCGAAGAGCTCACGCTGTCCCTTCGTGATGCCACCCTGATCGCTGCCGGGGCCTCGGGGCTTGCCGCCGAAGTTCTCATCCGAGGAGCCCTTGCGGGGACCCTTGCCGCCGAAGTCCAGATCCGAGGACTGGTCTCGATCCCGGCCCCACTGGTCCCGCTCCCGATAGTCATCGAAGTAGTCGTCTCCGGAACCCTTGCCGGAGGATCCCTTGCCTCCACTGTCATCGCGAGGAGGCCGGCCAGCGTAGTCCTTGGAACTGATGGCCCGCTTCAGACGTTTCGCATCCAGGATCAGGCCCATCACGTAGGTGGCGGGGAACTGGAAGGCGCCCTTGTCGAGATCTCTCTCGAAGAGGCTCGTCAGCTTCCGGACACTGGACACGTCCTCGCGGCTGACGTCGACCTTGTAGGCCGGGCCGGCTGTCATGATGAGGTGGTCCATGTCGAACAGGAGGCGGCGATAGATGTTGCCTTCCTCTGCATCCCGGCCGAATGCCCGGTCCTGCAGGAATCGCTTGAAGTCCATGGAGATCCGGTAGTCGTCGGTGTCCTTTTGGTGATCGAAGGCGCCGCCGACCCGTTCCTTGAAGAGTTCTCCCAGGGACATGCGAGCCAGGCTCTTCTTCTTCCGCTCGATCTTCTTGGCCGTTCGCTCCAGGTTCTGGTTGTACCCCTTCTCGCGCTTCAGGGCGTCCTGAAGCCACATCAGGATGTCGACCAGCTCGGCCCGAGTGGCGTCACGCAGGTCCTGAGTGGCAAATCCCACACCGGTGCCGAAGATCTGCTTCGCCAGTGCTTCCCGGCTCGCACTGGTGCCGTCCTGATTGCCGCCGTCAACCTTCTCCCACTTGAAGTCCCCCATCGGGCCACGGCCCGGAGGACCCTTGCGGCCCCGGAGAGGTGCGTCCTGATAGAAGTCCTGGCTCTGGGAGACTGAGGGGTCGGCGGCACGTCGAGGCTGAGACGGGCCCGCCTCCTCGATGCCATCGAAGGAGATGTCCGGTCCGCTGTTATCACGGCCCGTGTCCTCCTGCTCTCGGCGGGGTGGCAGATCGTCGTCCTGCTGCCGATCGTCGGAGACGATGCTGTCGTCCTGCCGCGACTCCTGAGGATCGGGAGCAGAATCGCTGGAGCCGTTGCTTCCCCGGCGCCAGCTGAAGTCCTCCCAGTCCTGACGGGTCGTGCCGCTCGGATCGTCGCTACCGCTTCCGCGGTTGGCCGACCCCGTGTCGGAAGGCAGACTCCAGTCGTCGGAGTAGTCGAACCGGTCATCCGACTGAGCCTGTGCGGTATCGCCAGTGACAAAGGCCAATAGGGACACCAGGAGCAGGGCAGATATGAGGAGCCTTCCTGACAGCATGTTCGTCACCCTTTCGTGGGAGTCGATCTTATTCTTGAACTGGAACAAGGGCATTCTCCATTTGGAGTCATGGTCCACTACGTAGACGGCCTCTGCGATGTTTCGCCGTCCCGGCCGTGTGTCCATCCGGCAGACCAGAGCAAATTATTCAGGATCCATCGTGTTTCGACAACCCCGGATCTTCAGTTCACGGCCACATCCGCCATGCCCGTCACAACCGGCAACACCCCGACCTCCGTCATGCCCCTGCCCGCGCCCCCCCCACAGGAGCGTGGCGGAGAAGTCTAGTGCGGTGGTCCTAACGCTTCCTTCCTTATCCGTTCGTGCCGAGCTTGTCGAGGCACAGAACGTCGTTTCGCGGACCGGCCCCTCTCCTGAGCTTGCCGAAGGGTCAGACGATATGGCCGCCCGCTCCATTCACCCCCTTCGGCGTCGCTCAGGACATGCTTCGACAGGCTCAGACGATATGGCCGCCCGCTCCATTCATCCCCTTCGGCGTAGCTCAGGACATGCTTCGACAGGCTCAGGACGAACGGATCGGGAAAACTCGGCCATTCAGTCGTCCTGGATGCGGG
>JAJFLN010000017.1 GCA_021772705.1 Candidatus Cloacimonadota bacterium
CTATGGATGCCCGCATCCATAGTGGGGCGAACGGAGGAGGGGACCCCCTACGGGACATGCACCCACCTCAGAGGGAGGTATCATACAATTCGAACGAGATGACAGGGACGCGGAATCAGTTCCACGCAAAGGACCGGGCCAGCTGGCGGTGCTGGCTGGCGAAGTACCACGCCGCCTGACCCGAGGTGCGGCTGGTCTTCCTGCGAAAGGGCCTCGATGGCAAGAACGGCGCCGGAAGCTGCCGGCGAATTGCACCTACTCCTCGCGAATGATGGAGTCCGAGGGAATCCTCTCTCTGAGGAAGGCCGCGACCTCCTTCGTCTTCTCCGCGTCCTTGGACTCCACGGTGATCTTCACCTTGTAGTCCCGCTTGTCATAGACGGGATAGCTGCCGACCTCGACCTCCTTGAACCGGTTCTCGGCCTCTTCCATGAGAGCCGCCAGCTCCCCCTCGTCGCAGGTCGTGTAGATCTTGCGCTGAGCGAATGGCTGGGAACGGAAACGATCCCGAATGGCCATGAACTTCCGGCGGAGCAGGCCTGGATCTCCCGGGAAGATGTACACGTTCCGGACCCGGACACAGGGGAACGGCACATCGCCGTCCCACAGCAGATCCGCCTCGGCGGGAACGAATGCCATCCGCATCAGGTAATCATTGAGCTTGTCCTTGCAATACTGAACCAGGACTTCCTCGAGCTTCGGATGCTTCACCAGTTCCATTCCCAGCCCCCGGGCGATGGCAGGCATGGTCATGTCATCGTGGGTCGGCCCGACGCCGCCGCTGGTGAAAACCACGTCGAAAGTACGGTGCGCCTTCTCGACGGTGGCGGCGATGACATCGACTTCATCGGGAATGACGTGGATGGCCTTCAGGGCCACCCCCAGATCCCGGAGCTGGCTCACGAAGTACACGGCGTTGGACTCCTCGACCTTGCCCGCCAGGACTTCATTACCTATGACGATGACCGCTGCCGTCTGCGTCATGGCACCAATCCTATCACCGCGGGGTAGGTGGAGAACAGGGAGGCTGTTGGGGATGGGGGGCGGGCTACGGGCCTCGGGCTACGGGCGTCGAGCAAGACCGGCAGCTAACAGGTGGCACTTTCGGAGAGCGTCGTTCTGCTGTGCCGATACGGTCGAGGCCACAGAAACCACCGAGTCCGTCTTGCCCGTCACCCGAGGTCCGAGGTCCGAAGCCCGAAGCCCGAGGTCCGTCTCTCGAGGCCCTACTTCGACGGCAGACCGACCTGCACCTTGGCCGGAACTCCCACGAGGTAGCCTGCTCCGGACTCGATTGGGAAGGCTGGAGTCAGTCCCGGCAAGTAGATCTCGAACCGGCTGCGCCCGTCGGCGGCGATGCGGGTCCGGACCACGAAGTTCGCCTTCGCCCGGTCCAACAGCGTCTGAGCTGTCTCACCGGGAGCCACGCCCATGGGATAGCTCACGAATCCGAGGGCGGGGCGCAGAATCTGAATCTGACTTCCGGAATTCCAGGTTCTTCCCGAGAGACGAACCTGTCTCTCTCTGTTGGGAATCATCACGAGATAGGCCTCTCCGGGCTCGAGATCGAACGAGGGTGTGAAGCCGGGTATGTGGGCGATGAACTGGGTCCTGGGCAAACCGACGAGGTCCAGCTTCACCACCGCCGTGGCCCCCGTGTCACGCACCAGATGACGAGCCCCGTACCGGCTGCCGTCGGTGGAGATGGGCGAGAAGGGAAGGGACAGGATATTGGCTCCCAACCCGAGACGACGACTCACGTGAGGTGGTTCGTCGATCTGGACTGTCAGCGTCGTGCTGGCCAGACCTTGCCGGCTATCCCGGGCGGCGAAGCGCAGGACGTAGGCTCCGGTCTCAACAGGGCTGACCACGACAGAGGGGTCCTGGGGACCGGAGAGGATCAGACTCACAGAAGCCGAACCGGACTGAAGACTCCAGCTGTAGGTGAGAGCATCTCCGTCGGGATCTTCGGCGACCCCAGCCAGCCGCAATCTCTCTCCCAGCAGGGCCTGCCGGTTCGCCAGGGAGTCGATACGGGGGCTCCGGTTGCCCTCGACCCGGGTGAGAGCCGTGGCCGTGGCCGAGAGTCCGACACTGTCGGCCACCGTCACCTGCAAGACATAGGTCTCGGGGGTCGAGACCAAGATGTTCTGGGACGCCGTGCTCCCCGTGGTGATGCTGATCGCTGGACCCGAGAACTGGCTCCAACTGTAGGTCAGTCCGTCTCCCGATGGAGACCGTGACTGACGGGCATCGAACAGGAGCTGGATGGCCCTATCGTCTATCAGGTACCGGGGAGAAGCAGCGTCCAGCCGCGCTATCGGCACATCGCGCACTTCGATTTCGGGTCCTGGCAGGGCCCGGTTGGTGACTATCGCCGTGGGCTCTCCGCTGTTGACATCAAGACCCGACAGCAGGACGCTGACGATCTTGGATGATCCGATGGAGACGGTCCGGAAAGGCACTCCCAGATCCGTCGACGATGCTCCTAGTTCAATGTTCAGTGGATGACTGGTGATCTGGAGTACGCCCGAGGAGTCCGTCACCAGCTGGACCTGGCTCAACCTGACCGTCGCCCCACCCCTGTTTCTAACCGTGACGACCGCCTCGCCCTCGGCGCCGGGAGGGAAGGCGGTCCGCGCCGCCGCGATCTGCAGGATCTCCAGTCTCGGCCGGGTCTGGATCAGCCAGCTCCCGCTGGCGTCTACACGAACCGAAGCGGTGCTGCCGGAGCTGATGTCGTGGGCCTGCAGCCGGGGGGCGAGCAGCACCTTGTCTGGCGTCGCCTCCTCCAGGATTCCAATCAGGAAACCAACGGCCCGCTGCTGTCCGCCAGGCAGATCGAATGGAATCGGACCGGTGGTGATGACGGAGTAGCCAGCGGAGGAGAGATTGAAGAGCAGAGTGGCAGACGTGATTCTCGCTGCTGCCCCTCCATCGTTCCTGACCTGATAGGCCACGGGAATGCCGGCCTCGCCAATGCTGTAGAATGCCCGTCCCGTCAGCTGTCCCGAGACGACCAGTGCCGGCGGAGTCTGGACGGTCCAGCTTCCAAAGGTGGAGTTCCGGGCCACGACCTCCCTCCCCGTATTGGCGTCCTGCCCTGACACGACACTGTTGACCGCCACCGCTCCCGGCATGGCAGTCGGCAGGACATCGACGGTGAAGGTCAGCCGGACAGAACTCCCTCCCGAGAGTTGACGCAGATTGGTGGGTGCCGTTGTCACCACGTAGCCCTGGGAAAGTCCGTTGAACAGCAGGGATGCGGTCAGTTCATCCACTCTCGCCGCAGGACCATCGGCGCCGGAGCTGGTCACCACCGCCTCGACCTTCAGACCCGCCTGCCCCTGGCTGACCAGGACCCTGGAAACGAGAACGCTGGTCACTTCCAGACTGGGGACACTCTCGACCCTGAGAGCGGAGGTCACCGAGAGCGAAGCTTCTGATGAAGTCGACTTGATCGGATCCACGGCGCTCACCTTCGCCGTCACGATCTGATCTCCCAGGGGGGCGCTGTCCAGAACGTGGATGACGAAGGTCTGAACCCGGCTCTCACCTCCCGAGAGGCTGACGGCGTTGGCCATGGCCATGAACGGCGTCGACTGGAAGCTGCCTGGGGCGGAACCGATCTCCAGCACCGTGGCAACCTGCTCCAGACCGGCTCCGAATTGCTGGTCGTTCTGGTTTCGAACCTGAACGTGAGCCAGCAACCCCTCCTGTCCTCTGGTGACCACAGCCCGGCTCAAGGTGATGGCCGGCAGCTCGATCTGGGGGGAAGTCAGCACCGTCCAGGCAGCTGAACCAAGCCCCTCCACCGGTGCTGGCCCGGCACCGTGGATGTCCCGGGCACCGGCGAAGAGCGTGATGGTCGTCGGCCCCAGCGGAGCAGCCGGAGTGACATCGACGGTGAACTGGAAGGTGGTCGTGCTCCCCGGTCCCAGGCTCGTGGGAACCTGCGGTGAAGTGCTGATCAAGTATCCCGTGGAGTCTCCGTTGAACCGGGGGCCGGTGGTGAGATCGACGGCGGTGGTCTCTCCCAGGTTAGTGATCGAGACCTGG
>JAJFLN010000161.1 GCA_021772705.1 Candidatus Cloacimonadota bacterium
GCCCCTGGACCCGGATGAACAGGTCGAGCTTTCGTATGTCATTCAAGTGTTCATCACCACTCTCAGTCCCACCAGTCCAAATGGGGGTTTGGGGGAGCTGGCTCCCCCAACGGGGTGTGGGGCTGAGCCCCACTACAACAAGATCCGTCTTATCTCACTGGCATTGCATTTAGTGCCAGCTCCCGTGGCACCGTGACTCCTGAGCTGCCAGAGGCTGCGGCCAGCCGACTTGAGACCCGGTGCGTCCATGCAGCGCACTCCCGGCACCCGAGGCCCGCTTGTCTCCCTCTCTAGGAAGTGTTACGGTTCTCAACGTGGATCTCGTTCCTGGGAGCGGGATTCCGCGATTCGGCCTCCCACCGTGGCATTGGCATGAAATACCCATACCCCTTCAATCGAATCTGGGCGAAGATCAGCCTGCTGCTGATACTGATCACCTTCCTTCCCCTCTCGATCCTGGGGTATATGGCCGTCACGATCCAGCAGAACATGGTGACCAGCCAGGTCCGGGGGATGAACTACGGGTTTTCCCGCCTCATCGCCTTCCAGATCTACTCGATCATGCGCAATGCCCGGGCGGGCCTGGATACGATGGCATTCTCCAGGGACATTGCCAGCGTCGACAGGAACCGGATTCAGCCGATCCTGAGGAACTTCCTTCAGAACAATCCGATCTTCGACGGCGTCTCGGTCTATGGATTCGACAAGAACCTGATCGCCCACGCCGGACGACAGCTTCCACTCGAGAATCCCGGCTCCTTGTTCACGTCGGCTGCCTTCGATCGGTACGGCGGCGCCACCATCGGCCGGGCCGGCGAGGCCCAGTTCAAACGGCTCATCTACTCCGACGACGGCCTGATCCATGGCGCCCTGGTGGCTGCCCTGAACCAGGATCTTCTGGCCAGGACCCTCAACGAGATCCTGAGTCTCCTGACCCAGGCATACGCCAACCTGAACATCTACGTTCTGGACTCCGATTACCGGGTCATCGCCTCGACTAAACAGGCGCCATTCATCGAGGGCAACCACTTCGCCACCTGGTCCGACGACCCTCAGGTGGTGAACCGGTTCCAGCTGTCCCTGAAGGACTTGCCGGGCCATAGCTACGAGACGCCTCCCTGGTGGATCGTCAACATCGCCAAGCCCGGCGCCCTGGTGAGCTTGCTCCAGCTTCAGGACAGGGTGATGCAGATCGCCACCTTCACGGGTCTGATAGCGCTGCTCTTTGGCAGCCTCTTCGGCAGGACCTTCATCACCATGCCCTTGCAGCGTCTCGTCGGCGCGGCGTTCACCATCTCCCAGGGCGACCTGGGAAGGCCGGTTCCCCTGGTCAGCCACGACGAGGTGGGTGAACTGGCGGAGGCCTTCGAGGTCATGCGGGTCAACCTGAAACGCATGCAGGCGGACCTGCGAGAGAAGTTCGACGAGGTCCAGACCCTCTACGGCGTGGCCAAGGACATCAGCCTGACCCTCAACTTCGGGGACCTGCTGGAGCTGATCCTGGACCGGGCGATGAAGATCGTCATGGCCGACCGAGGCTCGATCATGATCCTGGAGGAGTCGTCTCAGGAGCTGACGATCCACGCAGCCAAGGGCATCGACAAGGAGGTCATCGAGAAGTCCAGGGTCAAGCTCGGAGACCGGGTGAGTGGCTTCGTGCTCCAGACCGGTCGTCCCATGCTGATCGTCGACACTCTGAAGAGCCCCAATTTCTCCAAGTTGAAGGACGGCAACATCGCTGGAGGCACCATGCTATCGGTCCCCCTGATTGCCAAGGACAAACGGCTCGGGGTGCTCAACATCAGCAAGTCCACCCCCTACACTCTGGACGAGCGGGACCTGGAGCTGTTCACCGGCCTGGCCCACCAGGCAGCCATCGCCATCGAAAATGCCCGGCTCTACACCCTGGCCATCACCGATGAACTGACACAGCTCTACATTCGCCGCTTCTTCTACCAGCGCTTGAACGAGGAGCTTCGCAGGGCACGGCGATACAAGGGCGCCTGCACGGTGATGATCCTGGACATCGATCACTTCAAGAAGTTCAACGACACCTACGGTCACCCTCAGGGCGATCTGGTCCTGGTCCACGTGGCCCGGATACTCAAGTCCTGTATGCGCAAGGTCGACATCGTCAGTCGCCTGGGTGGTGAAGAGTTCGCCGTGGTCTGCCCCGAGCTTCCCACGGAGGCAGCGGCTGTCCCGGCGGAGCGAATTCGCCACAGCATCGAGACCGCCAGGCTCGATCTGGGAGGCGTCAAGGTCAACGTCACGGTCAGCATCGGGCTGGCCGATTTCCCGCGCCATGCCCGGACCCAGGAAGACCTGATCGAGCGTTCCGACCAGGCCCTTTATCATGCCAAGCACACCGGCCGGAACCGGGTCTGTACTTACGACGAAGTCCCTCGTGAGACAGATGATGGCGACGAGGACCCCGAGAACAGTTCACCCGAAGACAATCGAGCACCGGACCCCAAGACCCCGTGAAGCGATTCATCGACTCGACTCTCTGGCTCCTCCGGACCACCCGCATCCGATGGCGCGTCATGTCCTTCTTCGCTCTGGCCACGACCATGGGCGCCCTCAGCATGGCCCACCTGGTCGAGCGGCGCCTCCTGCCTCAGGCCTACGGATGGCTCTTCTTGATGCTCGGCGCCTCCCTTGCCCTCGGCTGGTTCTTGGCCCGCTCCATCGATGGGCCTCTCGCCGATCTGCAGAGCAAGATCGACAGCCTCGTCAAGGACGGTGACGACCCGGTGCTGACGGATCGAACCGATGACGAGTTCGCCGACCTCTACGAGAGCCTCAATCAGTACGTCCTGCTCAGGAACAGCGAAGACGCGAACCGGGCCAGCGACGGAGACGATCCCGCAGCGCCCCCACGCCGGTCAAGAGAACTGACGGGACTCAGGCTGCTTCTCGCCCAGGCCGAGGGGCTGCAGACGGCCTACGACTTCACTGAGGGATGCGGACAGCTGCTGGCTGCCTGCAATGCCCACCTCCGGCTGGACTGGTCTTCGATCTGTCTCCTGGATCCGGCGGGAGAACAGCTGACCCTGACAGCATCGTCGGGCCTCTCGGAGGAGCTGTCTCAACAGCTCGCATTCCGAGGCGGCAAGGCCGCCGGTTACGCCGCCAACGAGGGCGTCTCGGGTCAGGTAGTGAACCAGGGAGAACCCGTGGTCCTCGACAAGGGCGATAGAGATCCCCGATTTCGCAAGTTCGGCGGTACGGCCGCCGAGACAGAGCGGGTCCGGACTCTGGCCTGCCTGCCTCTGAAGGCCGGAGACGAGGTCGTCGGCATCGGCAACTTCATCAACATCTCCTCACCTGCGGGATTCACGGAGCTGGACCTGACCTTCCTTCAGCACGTGATGTCCCTGGTGGCAGGTCTGCATCTGAAGATTCACGGGACCGACGAGGCTTTCCGGGAGGCCATCAGCGGACTTCACGGCCTGGGCTACTGGAAGAGTCTGTTCGCCGTCGAGTGTCAACGCTTCCGGCGCCGTCCCTCGAAGCTCTCTCTCCTGAAGCTGACCTGCGACTTCAAGGAGGCCAGCCCCTCCGCCTCGGAGCGCAACGATGCCCTGGCGGCCGTCGGCTCCGTTATCAGGGAAGGCCTCCGGAGCCAGGACGGGGCGGCCAGGAGCCGGGAGAGCTTCTACCTCTACATGCCTGACACGGACACCCTGGGCGCCCTGTTCCTGGCTGGCCGGCTGAAGGACCGGGTCGACAGCATCGGCAACGAATCTCCGGCCCGGTTCGAGACATCCATGGGCATCGCCTGCTGCCCCGAGAGCGTGACGGACCCGGAGCGGCTCATCGAGGCTTCCGATGACGCCGTCGAAGAGTCCTTCCGCATTGGCGATCACCGCCTGGTCTGCTATCAAGGAGACACAGCCACCGCCGAGAGCCGGCCTCAACAACCTGCCCGTCCAGTGGCCTGACCGGGACGGAACCCGTTATCGCCATCGCCATCGCAATCGCAATCGCAATCGCCATGTACTGCGACACCCACGCCCATATCAACGGAGAAGAGTACCGGGACGACCTGGACGACATCGTCGCACAGGCCCACGCCGACGGCCTGGCCTTCATCGTCGATGTCGGCATCGACACCGCCACGTCCCATCGCTCCATCGAGGTAGCCAGTCGGTTTCCCAACGTCTATGCCACCGTCGGAGTCCATCCCCACGAGGCGAAGACCGTGTCAGATGGCGAACTGAAGGATCTCCTGGACCTGCACGACCGGGAGAAGGTGGTGGCCCTGGGGGAGATGGGCCTGGACTACTTCTACGACCACTCTCCTCGCCAGCGCCAGCGGGAGGTCTACAGCCTTCAGATCGAGTATGCCCTGGCCCGGGATCTGCCGGTGGTCATCCACGCCCGGGACGCAGTCCAGGAGGCCATCGACATCCTTGCCCGGGACTTCAAGACCTATCCCCGAGGCGTGTTCCACTGTTATGCTGGCGACTATCGGCAGGCGACTCAGCTTCTCGATCAGGGGATGTTCGTCTCCTTCGGGGGGCCGGTCACATTCAAGAAGAACGATGCTCTTCGAGAGTTGATCGATAAGCTGCCCCTGGACCAGATGCTGATCGAAACCGACAGCCCCTATCTCACTCCCGAGCCCTTTCGAGGCAAGCGGAATGCGCCTCAGCACGTGAAGCTCGTGGCGGAGCGAATCGCCCAGATCAAGGGACTCACTCAGGAGGAGATTGGCCAGGTGACAACGGCCAACGCGTGCCGGCTCTTCGGCATTGCACCGCCGCGGCAGGAGGCTTCGGCGTGAGAGTCATGCCGCTTCCCGTGCTGATTGCGGCAGGACTCGCCGCGTCTCTGTTCTGTGCTTTCCAGTACTCGGCGGCGGCGCCCCGCCAGAGGGTAGACCCCGCCATGTCTCGGGCCATGACAGCTCTCACAGCCGGGGAGTACGCCCGGGCCATCGAGATCTACGATCAGATCCTGTCCCAGTATCCGAGCCGGACCGAAGCCCACTTCCAGCGGGCCTTCGCTCAGGATCGGCTGGGCAAGTTTCGCGCCGCCATCGAGGGCTACGAGACGACTCTGCGCCTGAACCCTCAAGAGGTCCGGGCTCTGAACAATCTTGGCTTCCTGCTGGTCGATAGATCTCTCGACGTACCCAGGGGGGAGAAGCTCCTGACCCGGGCCATCACCCTGGCCCCGGACTTCGGTGCCGCCCATGACAGCCTGGGCTGGGCGGAGTACAGGAAGAAGAACTACGGCCGGGCCGAACAGCTGTTCCGCCTGGCGATCAAGAAGGATCCGGACAACCGATCCGCCTACTATCACGCAGGTGTGCTGACCCTGAAGCGGGGCGACTACGCCAGGGCAGCTATGTACCTCCGGAAGCTGACGGAAAGGGACCCCACTCACGCCCGAGGGCTCATGGGCCTGGGAATGGCCTACAAGCATCTGGGGCAGGTCCAGCGGGCCCAGGCAACTCTGGCCAGCGCCCTGGAAATCGTTGGCCGGGACTCCGCCCCGGGCCGGGAGATACTGCGGATGCTCAACGAACTGGGCCCCTACTACCCTGGCGCGTCATTGGACCGGTTCCTGGCGTCCAATCGAGACCAGAAACCAAAGCTGGCAACCGGCCTGCCCCGTAACCCAACACGCGCGGCACGGCCGATCAACCCGGCCCTGGGCTCCCCTGCCGTGACAACGCCCAGCACTGCGTCACGAGGCGGATCCAGGGGCGCTTCGCGGCTGGACGATCCGTCCCGGAAAGCGGCAACCAGCGCCGATATGACGCGGGCCGGTGAGATCCGGGGGCCGGTGGTGAGTTTCAGGATGCGAGAAGGGGAACGGCCCAGTGTCTCCGACGATCTGCCCGGCGAATCGATACGACGTCTATCCTTGCTCGATGGCGATCTGGTCCAGCGCCATCTGCAGCTGGCAAACCTCTACGAGAAGAACGACCTCTGGCTCGACGCCGCCAGTCAGCTCCGGACGGTCATCAACCTGTCTCCCGCCAGCCCTGAGGCCCGCCAAGCCCGGGACCGGCTGGACGGAATGGGCGTTCATCCGCCACTGAACCGGGAGGCTCGCCTGGGCGGCTACCTCCGAATGGGAGAGGCGCTCGTGGAGCGCCGCGCCGACGAGGAAGCGAAGCTCCAGTACCAGAAGGTCCTGCTCGAGGAGCCCACCAGCCCGGTGGCCAACAAGGCCCTGGCCTATCTGTACCTGAGGAGCGGCGACCTGGCCCGAGCCCTGTCACACATCGACAAGGCAATCGCCCGGGAGCCCCATTATCTGGAAGCCCTGCTGATCCGGGGGTACATCGAAGCACGAAGGCGGCAGTTCGACCGGTCGAGCCAGACCTTCCAGCGAGTGGCCCGGCTGGCGGAGCCGGAGTCCGAGATCCACGTCTACGCCTCCGACATGGCAAGCAAGATGCAGCGCTTCTCGACCCTGGAGTGACTCCGGGTCACCGTTGGCCTCTTCTAGAACGGGTGCATGTCCCGTAGGGGGTCCCCTGGCCTATTCCGGATC
>JAJFLN010000162.1 GCA_021772705.1 Candidatus Cloacimonadota bacterium
GGGATAAACGGAGCGGGCGGCCATATCGTCTGACCCTTCGGCAAGCTCAGGAGAGGGGCCGGTCCGCGAAACGACGCTCTGTGCCTCGACAAGCTCGGCACGAACGGATAAGGAAGGAAGCGTTAGGACCACCACACTAGCTCGGAACACGCAATCAGAAACCGACCCGAAGTAGTTCGTTCTCCGTTGCCTGTTGCCTGTTGCCTGTTCCCTGTTCAGACTTCAACCGGAGTGCTGCGAAGTGACTCCGACACGCTCCTAGTTTCCCTCACCAACAGGTCGTGCGGCCCGGAATCTCGGGTCAGAAGCGGTAGGCCAGACTGAGGACCGGCTCCCGGTATCCCTGGGCGCCCACGTGGCGCAGGCCGAGGGTGGCGGACCAGTTGGTCCGCTCGTAGCGGCCTCCGACGTTGAAGAACCACTTGCCGATGCCGTTGAAGTCCACTCCCGTCTCGCCGTTGACCTCGAAGAGGACCCGGAAGTTCTTGCTCACTTCCGCGTCCAGGCCCATCCCGATGTTGAACCAGTTCGTGGTGCCCTTGCCGACTGCCACGGCTCCCGGGGCGGTGCCGTCCTGGGTAAGGGAGCCGTCGGGGAGCTGGAACACAGGTGCGTTCCCCGCCTCCAGGGCCGGTCCGAAGCCTCGCCGGTTGCCTCCGTCCCGGTTGGGTGGGCCTCCCTTGACCGGAGACCCGTCGGTGGCGCCACTGGGGTAGATGGAGCCCTCCCAGTCATAAGTCACGTACTTTGCCGACAGGTGCCCGGCGAAGGTCTTACCGACCTGAGTGGAGCCGACGGCGTAGATGGTCTGGAGCCGGTCGTAGTCGAAGAAGCTGAAGGTGTTCCGATCCTGATTATCGAAGAGGGCGGAGAAGATTCCCACGGCGATCTGGAAGTCGTCGGTGCTGTAGGCCCCCTTGGCGCCGAAGCCCTTGAAGGTCTTGTCGCCCCTGAACACGGCGGGGGCCAGGGGAAGGCCGGTGATGAAGTCGTTCTGGGCGGCGTAGCGGAACTCCCGGTTCTGGTTGTCCATCACGGCTGTCAGCTCGAAGAACCCCAGCAGACCGTAGTTGACCGTAACACTCCGGTCGATGCCCTCTATCTTCTGATAGACCGTTGGCCAATAGTCGGAGCTGACCCGCCTCTTCTTGGCGCCGAGGGCGACGACGAAGTCGCCCTCCGGCAGGACGTAGGCCCAGGGCATGTCCATCCCGCCCGTGGAGCCTTGCCAGGAGGGGCTGAAGTAGGTCTTCTTCAGCGGCGGCGGCTTGTGAAGCCGGCGATTGGCCTCGTAACCCTCCAGCCCCCGATCCAGGTGCAAGGCCTCGAACTGGCTCTGAAGCTTCGGGGCTGGCTGGAGCTCGCGGGATCTGGGAAGGTCGCTGGCGCTGATGCTGTCGTAGTCGAGCTGGCGCAGCTGGTCCGCTGGATTCTTTGCCAGCTTCTGGATCTCACCCGGACGCCGCTCGGCCAGGACGGTCTCGAATGACAGCGATGCCAGCAGCACCGAGACGGCGACGCACATCCAGGGTCGCGGACGCCAGATTGCTGCCTCGGCCTGGTGCTGGAGAGGCTTCTCGTTTTTGGTGGTCTTTCTCTGCAAGTCAGCTACTCCACTGAGGGGCTCTGGTCTCTCGGACAAAGGGGATTTCGGGAGCATTCCGACATGCTCCCCCCTGATTATCGAGATCTCGTCTGATTCATATGAGTCGTTTGGCCCTCAGCTTGCGGCGATCGGCGATCAACCCAGGCCGCCGGCCCCTCCGAGATCCACTTCATGGGGCATTGGCGCTGCCGAGTCGTGCTAGAATGGCGGCTCTCAACTGGCCCTGTTGATATCGCATGAATCCCGTACTACTGCTCTTCAAGCTGGCGCTGCTGCTCTACAGCATCTCGATGCTGCTCTGCGGTCTGACCCTGGTCCGGCCGGGCACTCGGGTCGAGCGTGCCGCCTGGATTGCCCTCCCTCTGGCCTGTTTTGTCCATGCCTGCAGCTTCATGGGACAGTGGTACGCCCAGGGCGCATCGCCGATGCTCTCCCTCTTGGGCGCCTTCTCCCTCTACGGGCTGCTCTGCTTCGGCGGGGCCCTCCGGTTTGCCGTCGCCACCAGAAGCATCGGCGTGGCCTTCACCCTCGGCGCCATACCCTACGCCACACTGCTGATGGCTCTGGTCCTCCAGTTTCCGGCGAGCCAGCTGCAGACCGAGCTTCCGGCCAGTTTCCTGTCCTCACACCTGTTCGCCGTGATGGCCAGCTTCGCCGCCTTCACCTTGGCAGCCTCCTCCGGCTGCCTGCTCCTGGCCCTGGAGATGGCGCTGAAGGAGAAACGATTCGGTGTCTTCTGGGAGTCCTTGCCTCCCCTCGAAGTCCTGGACCGGGAAACCCTGCGCAGCATCGTGATCGGTTTCCTCCTCCTGACATGCGGAATCACAATCGGGACGATCGGGGCGCCCCACGCCTGGGGTGGGGCCTGGTTCCGGGACACCCGCCTGCTCTCGACCCTGGTGGTATGGGCCCTCTATGGCGGCTATCTGCTGGCACGGGCAAGGTACGGATGGCGAGGCCGAAAGCTCGCCCTCTTCTCCGTCATTGGATTCGCCCTGGCCATCGTCACTTTTGTCCTGGTCAACATGGGCAAGTACGTCTTCTAGCAATGCATCTCTTCGTCTCCGGCATCAATCACAAGCGAGCCTCCGTGGAGGTTCGGGAGAAGCTCTCCGTCCTGAACGGACAACTCTCGAGCTCGATCACCCGGGTCCGTGAAGTCTGTGGGCTCAGGGAAGCGGTGATCCTCTCCACCTGCAACCGGTTCGAAGTCTACGGCGTCACGGACCAGGAGAAGTCCACTCCCGATTTCATCCGTCCCTACTTCACCACCGATCTGGGCGTTGATGGCGAGTCCTTCAGGAAGCACTTCTATTACATGGCCCGTGAGGAGGCGGTGGATCACCTCCTTTCCGTCGTCTCCAGTCTCGATTCGATGATCCTGGGCGAGAACCAGATCCTGCATCAGGTCAAGGAGGCTTACCGCGTCGCCGGGGAACAGAACGCCACAGGCAAGATGCTCGGCAAGCTCTTCCAGAAGGCCCTGGAGATAGGGAAACGGGTCCGTTCCGAGACCGCCATCGGCCACAACGCAGTCTCCGTGAGCTATGCCGCTGTGGAACTGGCCAGGCGGATCTTCGGCAAACTGGAGGGAAAGACGGCCATGGTCGTCGGCGTAGGCGAGATGAGCCAGCTGACGCTGCAGCATCTGGTCGATCAGGGGGTCCGGCAGGTCCTGGTGGCGAACCGGACCTACCAGAGCGCCGTCAACCTGGCCCAGAAGTATGGCGGTGAGGCCGTCGAATTTGACGACGTACCGGCGTCCCTGGTCCGGGCCGACATCGTGATCAGCTCCACTGGCGCACCGGGATTCGTCATCGGTGTCGATCCTGTCACGAAAGCCCTGTCTGACAGAATGCAGAAGCCAGTCCTCATGATCGACATCGCCGTGCCCAGAGACGTTGACCCCGATGTGGCGAACATCTCCAACGTCTACCTCTACAACATCGATGACCTGCAGTCCGTCGTGGACCGCAACGTCGATGAGCGGCAGAAGGCCGCCGCCCATGCCCGGGAGATCGTGAAGGAAGGCTCGGCCCAGTTCGTTTCCTGGATCGGAACCCTTCGGGTCGCGCCCATCATCGAGGGGCTGATGCTCCGGGCCGACGAGATCGCCGAGGCGGAGGTGGCCCGGATCATGGGCAAGCTGGAGGGGCTGTCGGACGCTCAGCTCCAGGCCGTCCGGTCCGCCGTGAAGTCCACCACGGGCAAGCTGATGCACGCCCCCATGACGAACCTGAAACGGCTCTCCCGGGAGGACCGGTCGGGAGAGACCCTGGAGCTGGTCCGGGACCTGTTCGAACTGAAGAAGTAATCCTGCCTCCGAGGAGAGGAACATGAGAAAGACACTGCGTCTCGGGACCCGGGGGAGCCAGCTGGCTCTCTGGCAAGCCCACCACGTCCGGGACAGGCTCGGGGAACTTCATCCCACCCTGCCCGTGGAGATCCAGATCATCAAAACCGAGGGGGACCTTTCGACCCGGAAATCCCTCTCCCGCTTCGCCACCAAGGGCGTCTTCGTGAAGGAACTAGAGGCCGCACTCCTGGCCGAGGAGATCGACCTGGCTGTCCACTCCCTGAAGGACGTGCCGACGGAGCTGCCCGATCCACTTCTGCTGCCGGCCATCCTGGTTCGTGAAGATCCCCGGGATGCCCTGGTCACCTCTGACGGCCGCGCCTTTGATCTCCTGCCCAAGGGAGCCCTGGTGGGCACCTCCAGCCCTCGGCGGGTCTCCCAGTTGAAGGGGCTGAGGCCGGACCTGGAATTCAAGGAGATCCGGGGCAACCTGGATACCCGGATCGGAAAGATGCGGGACGGCAAGTACGACGCCATCGTGGTCGCCATGGCGGGTCTGCAGCGGCTGAAACCCGAGGGTGCCCTGAAGTCCCCCATGTCCCTGAAGGACATCCTTCCGGCACCGGGTCAAGGCGCTCTGGCCCTGGAATGCCGAGCCTCGGATCGTCGGGTGAGAAAGATCGTCGAAGGGCTGCACGACGAGGCAACGGCCCAGTGCGTCGGAGCCGAACGGGCCGTCCTGGCCGCCCTGGGTGGCGGCTGCCAGCTGCCCCTGGGCACTCACGGCACCGGTGGACCCGGGAAGCGCTACCGCCTGAGCGCCGTCGTCGCCGATCTCAACGGCCGGCGGGTGCTGCGGACCGACAGCTCCGGCGGAGACCCCGCCGAGGTGGCCCAGCGAGTGGCCGAGCAGCTCAAGTTCCTCGGTGCTGAGAAGCTGCTGGGTTGAAGCAAGACGAAGGATCGTCTGGAGCTGGAGCGCTGCTCCAGACCTCGCCAAAGGGCCTGGGCCCTCTGGACTCCCTTTTTGACCGGGGAACATGGGGGCTTTCGGGTGCATGGTTGGGTGGTGGCCATTTTGGGGTCCTGGGGACCCGGGTCCCCTGGTAGGGTCTGGGACGTAGTCCCAGGTTCACTAGGATTGTCTGGAGCTGGAGCTCTGCTCCAGACCTCGCCAAAGGGCCCAGGCCCTCTGGACTCCCTTTTTGACCGGGGAACAAGGGGGCTATCGGGTGCAAGGTTGGCTGGTGGCCAAATAGGGGTCCAGGGGACCTGGGTCCCCTGGAATGGTCTGGGACGAAGACCCAGGTTCAATAGTCTCGTCTGCAGCTGCTGCGC
>JAJFLN010000163.1 GCA_021772705.1 Candidatus Cloacimonadota bacterium
TTTTTTGCTGCGTTTTTTAAATCTCCAATAACTTTTAAAATCTTTTTTCTTTTTTTGCTGCGGCCCCCGGCCCGCGCCAGCCCGGGCGTCTCCTCAATTCGGCTCGACAGGTTGACTTGTACGGACTGAAGAAACATGACCGCGCCTGGCTATCCACTCTGCTGAAGCAATGGGACTGTTTGCCGCGGTCGTTCCCGTGAGAGATCGTGGTTCGACTGCAGGTTCATCAGTAGGGCGACGGTGTGGCTACCGCCATGCTCACTGTGACTGTGGTTACCGAGGCGTGGAAAATCGCGCCGGTACGTGATACGCTTCCGCGATTCCTCCTCCAGCCGAGGAGATTCCCGTCGCCCTCCCGGCGATCGCATCAAGGAGGCTCTCAGGAAGATGAACGTCGAGCTACAGCAGAAGATTGAACAGCTGTTGCCCTGGGTCGATCGGCCAGCGCGTTACATCGGAGGGGAGTTCAATTCGGTCATCAAGGAACCGGCTGGAAAGCTGCGATTCGCCCTGACCTTTCCCGACGTCTACGAGATAGGCCAGTCCCACATGGGGCTCGTCATCCTCTACCACCTCCTGAATGAGCAGGAGTGGATCTGGTGCGAGCGTGCGTTCCTGCCCTGGGTCGACATGGAGCAGTCCATGCGCCGGGAGGAGATTCCCTGGTTCTCTCTCGAGAGCTGCACGCCCTTGAAGGACATGGACGTCCTTGGCTTCAGCCTTCCCTACGAGATGCTTTACACCAACGTCCTCAACGGCCTGGACCTGGCGGGAATCCCCATCCATCGGCAGGACCGGGAGGAGGAAGATCCGATCATTATTGCCGGTGGTCCGGCGACGTACAACCCGGAACCGGTGGCGGACTTCATCGACATTTTCGTCATCGGAGAGGCCGAGGAGCTGGTCCTGGAGCTCTGTCAGATCGTGCATCGGCAAGACCTGACCCGGAATCAGAAACTGGAACTCCTCTCCCGGGTCCCCGGTCTCTACTCCCCCGCAACCGTCGAGGTGAGACGGAGAGCCGACGGCTCCATCGAGTCCTTCGACTCACAGGTCCCGCTTCCGGTGATGAAGCGGATCATCGGCGACGTGGATCAGGCCTTCTTCCCCACCAAGCCCCTGGTTCCATTCCTCCAGACCGTCCACGATCGGGCCAACCTGGAAGTCCACCGAGGCTGCGTCCACAGCTGCCGCTACTGCCAGGCAGGAATGCTGTATCGGCCGCAACGTGAGAAGAGCCTGGAAACACTGACACGGCAGGGGACGGAGCTGGTAAAGAACACGGGTATGAACGAGGTGGGTCTCTCCAGTCTCAACACCCCGGATCACACCCAACTGGTGCCGCTGATCGACAACCTGAACAAGGAGCTGAAGGACCAGAAGGTCTCCATCGGTCTGCCGTCTCTGCGAGTCGACAGCTTCTCCGTCGGACTGGCCGATTCCCTCAACAAGGCGAAGAAGACGCAGATCACCCTGGCGCCGGAGGCCGGAAGCCAGAGGCTGCGAGACATCATCAACAAGAACATCACGGAGGAGCAGATCCTGAATACCGTCAAGTCCGTCCTCGATGCGGGCTGGCGAGAGCTGAAGCTCTACTTCATGATCGGACTGCCGGGCGAGACAGACGATGACATCCTGGAGATGGCGGACCTCTTTGGCAAGATCAAGTCCCTCTCCCGGGGATACCCGGGCAGACCTCTGTTCATCACGACCACTCTCTCGAGCTTCGTCCCCAAACCCCACACGCCATTCCAGTTTGTTGCCCAGTTTCCCAAGGAAGTCCTGGAGGAGCGAATTCGCATACTCCGGAAGCGGGTGGACCCTAACCGGGTCAAGTTGAGGTGGCGAGACTTTCCTCTGGGAGAGATGGAGGCGGCCTTCAGCCTGGGGGGCAGGGAACTGGGGCCCGTCATCGAGCGGGCCTGGCAGCTGGGCTGCAAGTTCGACGGATGGACCGACCACTTCAAGTACGATCTCTGGGTCCAGGCCTTCCAGGACTGCGGAGTCGACGTGAGTGGTCTCTGCTACCGGGACAAGACGGACGAGACTGTCTTCCCCTGGGAAGTGGTCAGCTGCGGTGTGGAGAAAGACTTCCTCTGGAGAGATCTGCAGGCGGCTTGGGATTCCAAGTCGACGCCGAACTGCTTCTTCGACAAGTGCTCTGCCTGCGGCGTCAGCGCCGATTTCACCTGCTGAACCGGCCCGTCAGTCCAGGGTCTTGACCATCACCGTGTAGCGCGGGGCCGGCCCTTGGCTTGCCGGGTCCGAAAAGGGTAAGATCCTGCGGGGAGATAGGCTCCCTGGACCCAGAAAGGCGAATTCGGCTTGTTGCTCCGAGCTGCATACTACAAGAAGGACCGCATGCGGTTCCTGGCCCACCTCGACCTGGCCAGGACCGTTCATCGAGCCCTCTCCCGGGCTGAGATCCCGATTGCCTTCAGCGAGGGCTTCAATCCTCACCCGAGAGCTGGCTTCGGTCCTCCCCTCACCCTGGGCGTGGAGGGTCTGGAGGAATGGGTTGACCTCATCCTCGAAAGGGACATGGCGGCCACGGAGTTTCTGGAACGTATAAACGGAGCTCTCTCCCCCGGTCTCGGCTTCAGCAGAGCCTTCCAGATGCCTCGCAGATCCCCGTCCCTGACCTCCGTCATCCAGTGGGCGGGTTACCGGGTCGAACCGCTGACCGCCCCCGCTGTGACACCCAAAAGCGTCGAGGAAGTGCTCTCCTCCGAGAAGCTGGAGATCATGAAGAAGAGCAAGAAGGGTCATAAACTTGTGGACGTCCGGCGCCGAATCGGCACTCTCGACCTGGATGGCACCACCCTCCTGGCTCAGCTGGCCTGCGGTCCTGAAGGAAGTCTGGGTATCGTCGATTTGATGGTCCACTTCACTGGCCTCGAGGGCCCGGCAATCATCTCCGGATATCGTGTGATGCGGGAGAAACTCTATGTCGCAGCAGACGGACGACCAGTCGAAATCGCCTCCGAAACTGATGTCAGCACTGTTTGACCGGCGAAAGTCCATTATCGGCCGCTTCAGAGAAGGGCTGATGTCCCCTGCCCGGGGAGCGGACTTCCTGCTCCGGCGTCCCAAGCTCCTGCCCTACGCCGCGGCGCCATTCGCCCTGAGCTTTGGTCTGCTGTCGGCGCTGCTATGGGTGAGCATCTACTACATGTTCGTCCCATTCCATCAGTGGATCGTCGACTCCCTCGGCCTGGGGGGATGGCTGCTGACGATACTCAACGTGATCCTCTGGCCCGTGGCGATCGTGCTCTACTTCATCTTCGCCGGCTTTGCCTTTGGCGCACTCTCCAACCTGCTTGCCGGGCCGTTCAACGACCGCCTCTCTCTCAGGACCGAGGAGCTGGCGACGCAGAAGACTGAATCGGAGGTCCTCACCATCGCCGAGGCCATTCGGCAGTTCGGCCGGACGATCTTGATGGAGCTGAAGAAGATCGGCTTCTTCCTGGTCCTGCAGTTCATCGTGCTGCTGGTCTGGGTGATTCCTGTCGTGGGGGCGGCCATCCATGCCGTCCTGGCAACGATTGTGACGTTGTGGTTCCTGGCGGCGGAGTTCCTCGACTATCCGATGGAGCGCAGGAAGACCAGTTACCGGATGCGGCTGTTGTTCTGCTGGAACAACCGCTACGAGATCTTCGGTTTCGGCAGCGGGGTAGCGCTCTGCCTGTTCATTCCCGTCGTCGGGTTCTTCTCCCTTCCCTTTGCCGTGGTGGGTGGTACCTTGCTCTACCTCACCATCTGCGAGGAAATCTGACGAGGCAGCTTCGAGGAGGCTCGAGATAGATGTCCCTGGACGTGACGAACCTGACCGCCACCGAGATCGGTCGCCGGGTGCGAGAGCGGGAGGTCTCCGCCGAGGAGGTCACTCAGGCCTACCTGAACCGCATCGAAGCGCTCGACGGCAAGCTGAACGCATTCATCCGGCCCACCCCGGAGCTGGCAATTTCCCTGGCCAGAGAGGTGGACGAGAAGGTCGGCAAGGGTGAGAGTCTGGGGCCTCTGGCTGGCGTTCCGGTGGCAATCAAGGACAACATCTCCGTGCCCGGCGTGGAGACCTCCGCCGGCTCCAGGAGTCTTCGAGGTTATCGCCCGATCTATGAATCCACCGTCTGGGAGCGCATGCGCCAGCAGGGACTCATCTGCCTGGGCAAGACGAATCTGGACGAGTTCGCCATGGGGAGCTCGACGGAACACTCCGCCTTCGGTCCCACCTCGAATCCCTGGGACCTGGATCGGGTTCCGGGAGGCTCTTCGGGCGGTTCCGCGGCAGCCGTGGCGGCCCGCCTGACCCCTCTAGCCCTCGGCAGCGACACGGGGGGCTCGGTCAGGCAGCCTGCTTCACTCTGCGGTGTCGTGGGGTTGAAGCCGACCTACGGCTCCGTCAGCCGCTTTGGTCTGATCGCCTTTGCCAGCTCCCTGGATCAGATCGGACCACTGGCCAGAAACGTCACGGACAGCGCCCTGCTTTTTGACGCGATCCGAGGGAGGGATCAGAGGGATTCCACCACCGTCGACTATCCTGCGGGACCGACGGCCGAGAAGGTGGAGACCGGCATTGAGGGGTTGCGAGTCGGGGTTCCGGCAGAGCTCATGGGGGAGGGGATTCATCCCGAGACCCGGGATGCCATCCGGAGGGTCGTGGATCGCCTGTCGGCCCTGGGCATTCAGGTCGGAGAGGTCCATCTGCCGCACCTGGAGCACTCCATCGCGACCTATTACATCGTCGCTTGCGCCGAGGCCAGCTCCAATCTGGCCCGGTATGACGGGATTCGATACGGGCATCGAACGGAGGCGGCGGAGGACCTGGAATCGCTCTACACTCGCACCCGAGGTGAGGGATTCGCCCCGGAAGTGAAGCGGCGGATCATACTGGGAACCTACGTCCTCTCTTCGGGGTACTACGACGCCTACTACCTGAAGGCCCAGAAGCTGCGAACTCTGATGCGGCGTGACTTCCAGGAGGTCCATCGGGAGTACGACGTCCTGCTGTCGCCTGTCAGTCCGACCACGGCGTTCCGGAAGGGTGAAAAGAGCGAGGACCCTCTGGAGATGTACCTGGCCGATCTCTGTACCCTCTCGGCAAACCTGGCGGGAGTCCCGGCCCTGTCCGTGCCCTGCGGTTTCTCCGCAGAGGGGCTGCCCATTGGCGTTCAGCTCATGGGGCGGCCCTTCGAGGAAGCAACGATTCTTCGGATGGGGCGAGTCCTGGAGCAAGAGCTGGACGTGCCGGATCGGATGCCAGACCTGGGTTAGCTTCTGGAGCCTTGGTTCATGGCAGGGCAACTTTTCCCTCTCTGCAAGGCAACTTCTCCGGGTATGGCCGGTAGTGTGGAGAGGGAGGTATATCGATCAGGGGGGAGACGGCGCCTGGATTCGCAGTTCCGGCCGTCCCGATGCCGAGAGGAACGATAGAGACTGATGGAAGGAATGTTGCAGGGAAGAGATCGGCGGTTGTCGCAGCTCGTTCAGAAGCGGGGAATCACCACGAAAGTGGCCGTACTCTACGAGGACAGGCTCGAGATCCGCACATCCACGTTCCTGGGCGAAGTTCGTTCGGCTCTGGAGTTGGATTCCGTCGAGGCCATCAGCCACGTTCGAGGGGCCGGCACGGGTTTGACCGTCGCTGCCGCGGCCTCGCTTCTGGCGACTCTCGCCTGGGGAGTGACGATCCTGATGGGCGGAGCGGTGCCTGCCGATAGCCAGATGCTATTGACCCTGGGAGGGTTGAGCCTCGTTCTGGTCCTTCTGGTCGCCTTGGTGCGGCAGGATACGTTCCGGATCGAGACCTATCGAAAGGGTGGATACACCCTCTTCGCCGACAGGGACCCCGATACGGCCGTTGTGGAGTTCCTCGGCGCTGTGCGCCGGGCTCGCCAGCGGATCATGAGCGGCCCGAGAGACAGCTCTCCGGAACATTCCATAGCCGAGGAAATCCGTAAGCTCTCGGGGCTCGTGGGAGACAACGTCCTGACGCCGGAGGAGTTCCTTCAGAAGAAGCGGGAACTGCTGGAACTGGAGCTCGCCGCAGAATACGCCGGAGAGCTCGATTTCTTCGAGGATCCCACCGAGGACGACAAGCCTCGCTCCATCAACTGAGGTCTGACCACTGAAGTCGAGCCGGGGAGAGCCCCGACCGATTCTCAAGTTCGCGCAGAGGCTGGCCGCCGCCTGGTTCGACGGGCTGGCCGGCCACTCTGTGCCGGGGCCACGGACCTGGGCCGGCCACTCTGTGCCGGAGCTGCGGACCTGGATCTGCTGCCCGGTCTGGGTGCCGGAGCACGTCCTCGTCTGGGAGCGCCACCGCCGGAGCCTCCAGCCGGGTAGCCGTGGTTCGAGATCACCGAGACCTTGAACCCGATCAGCCGTTCGATGTTGGCGAAGTCAGCGCGCTCTGCACCGGTGCAGAATGAGATGGCCAGCCCTTCGGCGCCGGCCCGAGCCGTTCTGCCGATGCGGTGGACGTAGGTCTCTGCCACTTCCGGAATGTCGAAGTTGATCACGTGGGTGATCTCCTCCACGTCAATTCCTCGGGCGGCGATGTCCGTGGCTATCAGGACGCGGGTCTTGCCCTGTTTGAAACCCTCCAGGGCCTTCTCCCGGGCAGTCTGGGACTTGTTGCCGTGAATGGCGACCGCCGGGATCGACGTCTTCTCGAGCTGGCGTACGAGGCGGTTGGCGCCGTGCTTGGTCCGGCTGAACACCAGGGCACGAGTGATCTCCGGGTCTGCCAGGACATCGATGAGGAGGGAGCCCTTGCTGCTCTTGTCCACGTAATACACTGACTGGCCAATCTTCTCCGGTGTGGCCACCTCGGGCGTGATGTCCACTCGGACGGGCTCGGTGAGGATGTCCCGTGCCAGGGTGCGAATGTCTCCGGCCAGGGTTGCCGAAAAGAGCAGGGTCTGTCGGCGCCGGGGAAGGACGGCCAGGACCTTCCGGACGTCATGGATGAAGCCCATGTCGAGCATTCGATCCGCCTCATCGAGGACGAAGATCTCCAGACCTCGAAGTGAGACGTAGCCCTGATTCATCAGGTCCAGCAGTCGCCCTGGCGTGGCGACCACCACGTCCGGTCCACGGCGGAGAGCCTTGGTCTGAGGCCCCTGTCCAACGCCGCCATAGATCACGGCAGTCCGGGAGTTCAGATGTCGTCCGTAGCAAGAGAAGCTCTCGGCGATCTGGGAGGCCAGCTCGCGGGTCGGAGTCAGAACCAGGGTCCGAATAGGCCGGGCCCCGGGCCGGGGATTCCGAGGCTTCTGTGCCATCAACTGGAGGATGGGGAGGGCGAAGGCCGCAGTCTTGCCCGTGCCGGTCTGAGCGCAGCCGAGCAGGTCCCGTCCCTGCAGAACATGGGGGATTGCCTGGGACTGAACGGGAGTGGGCCGGCTGTAGCCCTCGTCGCTCAGGGCTCTGAGAAGTGGTTCGATCAGGGTCAGGTCTTGAAATTCCAAAGGGTGTTTCCTCGTTTCCAGCGGCCTACGTCGAGGTCCGCCTCTGTAAGACGCTTCCGGCTGGCTCTGGGTGTGTACACCAGGACCATCGGGCGTCGAAGTAGCCCGACAGAATAACCGCTGGAACCGGAAATAGCTCTATAAATCGGCGGGATGCCCGGGAACAGGAAGCCCAGGACCCGTTTTGCCGGGCCTGGAAGACCGCTGATGCAGGGGGCTTCTCATGTGGAGTGGCACGCGGAGAAGGCTTTGAAACACAGAGGCCGCAGAGGGCACGGAGGCACAGAGAAGGCCTTTCAACACGGAGGACTCCGAGGCCATTGAGGCAGGACGATGGCTCAGGAACAGAAGAATCTCTGTGTCTCCGCTCCCAGCGTGTCCTCCGTGTTGAATCTTCTGAAACGATGTGGCCTCCACGGGCCCTCCGGAGCCTTGAGTTAGCGGGTGCATGTCACCCAGGGGGTCGCGCATACGCGCGTGCGCGCGTGCGCGCGACCCCCTGGGTGACATGCACCCACGCCAAACGGGGTGCATGTCCCGTAGGGGGTCCCCTGGCCTATTCCGGATCCGTTCGTCCCGAGCTTGTCGAGGGGCCCACAGGCGCTTGCTTCGGCGTTTTGGCCTTGGCCAGTTCGCGCAGCTTTTCCCAATCCTCGGCTATCAAGG
>JAJFLN010000164.1 GCA_021772705.1 Candidatus Cloacimonadota bacterium
CTCAGACGATATGGCCGCCCGCTCCGTTCATCCCCTTCGGCGTAGCTCAGGACATGCTTCGACAGGCTCAGGACGAGCGGATCGGGAAAACTCGGCCATTCAGTCGTCCTGGATGCGGGCATCCATAGTGGGGCGAACGGAGGAGGGGACCCCCTACGGGACATGCACCCGGTTACCGGTCCCGGCGTGGACAGGGGGAGCCAACTGTAGGTCAGCTCTTCTGGTAACTCGTTGGAGTCGGCGCTCCTCCGTCCGTCGAGGCGAACGTGGTCCCTCAGGTTGTCCGCCGGCGGCAGCAGGGGGTCGGGAATGGAAGCCACCCCGGCCCGGAATTCCACGGTCCGGTCCGGACCGGTCGCGGCGACGGGTCCGAAGTGTAGCAGACGCTGCTCCCCCGAGCGGGTCAGGGCGGATCGAATAGCCACCAGGCCGGGAACGAACGGCGTCGTCCCGACAAGGCTGAACCGGACAGATACCAGTTCCCCGTCCCTCGGGGCTTTCCCCGGCACCTCGACAATTCGTACACCCAGGGAACCCCGGTTGATGTCGAAGGTCGTCAGAGCTGTCTGTGCCGCTCCGGCTCCGGTGGTGATGTCCAGGAGCTCCAGCGAACCGGCATCGTAGATCAGGGTGCCGACGAACTCGGAGAACTCCGGGAAGTCGGGCTTGGGCGCCGTGGCCCGAACGGCGACCACCACACCTGTCTGGGTGGGGCTTACTTGCAGGGAAATCTTCGGTGGCCCGCCGCCGCTACTGCTATTGCGTCGGGCCGGGACCAACTCCAAGGTGTAGCTACCGGCAACCTCTTGCGCTGCGCCACGGACTCTCACGAAGTAGACCCCCGTCTCGGAGGATGATAACAGGAGGAGCACCGCGAGCGGAACGGGTAGAAGGTCGTCCCAGCGCAAGATCACGAGAAAGCTGCACCCGGTGGAGCTGGAAAAGGCGAGATCCCGCCCTCTGGTCCGCGACTCAGGGCCTGTCGGAGAGGCAGGCGCCGATGACCTGGACGATCTCGCGCTCCTCGGCGTGAGATCGCAGGAGTGCCGTGGACACCCGGTCCGCCGTCTCATGACCCACGGTCTGACCGGAGAGGACCAGCAACGGAATGGATCTGCCCGACAACTCTCGGACGTGAGGCAGCAGTTCAAGGCCGATGCCGCCCGGCTTCCCTAGATCCAGCAGAATGACGTCGAACTCCTTCTCTCCCAGCGCCAGGATGGAGTCCTGGATATCGGCGGCGCCGGTGACCTGGAAGCCCTCTCCCAGTATGTCCGTCACAGCTGTCTGTGCCTCCGGGTCATCTTCGACATGGAGTATCCGGATCGAGTGGCCTGGTTCCGCCGGTCCCAAGCTCTCCAGGACTCGCTTCAGCACCTCCGGTTCCGGGGGCTTCTGGAGCCACTGGGCCAGAGGCACGGCGTCTCCTCGAAGCTCCATCCGCCCCTGAGGCAGAGAGGCTGCCAGCAATACAGTGGGCAGGGACTGGGTCTCCTCCCGGCTCTTCAGCTCTCGAAGCAGGGTGAATCCGTCCGTGTCGGACATGCGAGGATCGAAGGCCAGTAGCTCGTATTGCTTCTGCTTCAAGCTCCGCTTCACAGCCGCCGAATCGTGGACCACGTCGACGTGGAACCCGTGGAAAGCCAGCAGCCTGCCCAGGGAGGATGCCACCGGTCGATCGGCGACGCAGAGCAGAAGCCGGGCCGGTCCGGCGGCGTTCTGGGGAGTCGGTTTGGCCACCGGAGCCGGCGGCTGGTCCCCGGTGGCGAGGGTGGGAATCATGAAGTGAAACCGTGCTCCTCGGCCGACGGCGGATTCGAAGCCGATCTCACCGGCGAAGCGATCGATGATGGCCTTGGAGATGCTCAGACCCAGTCCGGATCCCCCCTGAAGCCGCGTATCGGAAGAGTCAGCCTGGGCGAACCGGTGGAACACTCGATCCCGGAATTCGGCGGGGACTCCCGGGCCCTTGTCCTCCACCTCGACTCGGACCCGTCCGTCGAGCTCGGAGGACCGGATGGTGACGGCCGATCCGGGGGGAGAGAACTTGGCTGCGTTGGAGAGCAAGTTGGTCATGACTTGTTGGAGCCTGTCGGGATCGAGCTGGACCTGTAACCGGGGAACTGGTTCCTCCAGGACGAATTCGACCTCGAACTGATCTCCGTAGGCCCGGTTGGCCTCGATGGCCAGCTCGAGCTGGGGCCGGAGTTCGACGGCACGCATGTCGAATTCCATGATCCCCGCCTCGATCTTCTCCACGTCCAGGATGTCATTGACGATCCGGATCAGCCGGTGGCAGTTGTTGATGGCGATGTCCACCAGGGGACGGGCCTTGTGGGGCAGCTCTCCGCAGGCTCCTCCCGCCAGGAGTCCCAGGGAACCTCGGATCGAAGTCAAGGGAGTCCGGAGTTCGTGGCTGACGCTGGAGACGAATTCGTCCTTGAGGCGATCGATCTCTTTCCGGTCCGTGATGTCCCTGAATATGCCCCGGGTGGCGATGGGCCGGCCATCCTCGAAGCGGCAGCTCACGCTGCCCTCGACGTGGACCCGTTCGCCGGTCTTCTTGAGGAATGTGGTTTCCACGGCATCGACCTTCTCCCCGGAAGTCACCCGGGCGAAGAGCTCCATGCAGTGTTTCAGGATCTCCGGTGCGATGACGTCCTGCATGTTCAGCTTCGCCACATCGGCTTCGGTGTAGCCCAGAGATTCGCGCCAGGCCCGGTTCACGTAGAGGAAGCGGCCGTGGGGGTCCACGCTCTGGATCAGGTCGCTGGCATTCTCGAAGAGATCGCTGTAGCGGCGCTGGCTCTCCCTGAGTTGCTCCGCCATACTCCGGGCTTCTGTCACGTCTCGCGCCACGGCCAGCATGAGGCCGTCCTGCTGAAAGGGAACGCCATTCCAGCTGAGCCAGCGGTATCCGCCGCGCTTGCAGAAGAACCGGGTCTCGAATCGGACAGACTGTTTTCCTTCCGACGTGTACCGGAGTTCCTGGAGGGTCGCCTCTCGATCGTCGGCGTGAACGAACTCGATGAAGGGCCGGGCCGTCAGCTCATCCAGTTCGTGGCCGAGTACCTTTTGCCAAGCTGGATTGAGTTTGATGAAGTAGCCATCGAAGGCGACGATGCAGAGCAGATCCGACGACAGCTCGAAGAACCTCGCCAGGCGGTCATTCTCATCCAGTGACAGTTTCGGCTCCAGTGACATCGTCGGTTCTCGGTCTCACCACCTGATTGGCCTTGAGGATCTTGCAGACCTTGAACCCGTTGGCGATGGGCATGTTCACGTCCAGGATGATCAGGTCGGGCATGAACTCGCCCACGATCTTCGCTCCTTCGAGGCCGTTGGAGGCCTCCTCGACGTCATGGCCCTCTTCCTCGAACAGGACGTTGATCAGGGAGCGAATGTCCGGATCGTCATCGATGACCAGGATCTTCTTCTGTGTCGCCGGCTCCGTCATAACAGCTCTCGATCAAGGAAGGATGGCCCGGCAGGATCTCGGAACCAGGCAAGGCTGAGTCACGTTGAAGTGTCAGCGTATCAAACGGGCATCTGCCGACACAGCAATCATTTGACCGGTTCTCCGCCGCACCGGCGGGGCTGTCGATTATCCCAGGACCTTCTTGGCCCTTCCGACGAGACCGGCCACATCCAGGCTGTGGGGACAGGCCTTTGAGGCGGCGTCCAGATCGAGGCCGTCAAAAGTCCGAAGGGCTTCGGGCAACTCCTTGTAGAGGCGTCGAGCCCGGCTCAGTTCGCCGTACTCGTCGTGATACATCAGCATCCGGAGCGTGTCGGCGATGGCGGCGGGCCGGTCCAGGGCCGCCGAACAGATGTGATTGCAGCCCTGGCAGTAGCTGTCGGAAGTGGCCTCGGCGTACTGGAGGAGCTGCCGGAGCTGCAACGAGCCGAGACGGGTCAAGTCCCGGGCGGCCTTCACGTTCTGCTCCAGCTGCTGTACGTTCTTCATCTCGCTGACGGCAGCGTCGATCCGATCGTCTTCCCACGTGGCTTTCAGGGCCGCCTGGTGCTGGGTGAATCCCTTGGCCTTGAAGGCGTCGACCTTGCTCTGGAAAGAGAAGGCGCTGCCCTGGGTCTTCATGGCGATGAGGCCGATGTTGGCCTTCTTCGCTGCATCAATGGCCTTGTTCAGCTCCAGGTCGCCGTAGGACCGGAAGTTGTACTTGAACATGATCACGTCTATCCAGCCCAGCTTGGCCGCATGGGCCAGGGCCTCCGAGACATTCGGGGAGTGAGTGGAGAAGCCGAAGAAGCGGATCTTACCCTCCTTCTTCAGACGATCCGCGGTGGCCTTCATCACCTTGTTCAGGGAGGGCAGGTCGCTCAGGTTGTGCAGCATCAGCAGGTCGACGTGGTCCGTCTTGAGACGGCCGAAGCTGGTCTGGAGTCGCTTCAGCATTCCCGGGGCGTCGTGGGAATCGGACTTGGTCGTGAGCCAGACCTTCTTCCTGAGCCCGGTTCTTTCCAGGAACCGGCCGATGGTGATCTCGCTGTTGCCGCCGCCGTAGCAGTCGGCGGTATCGAAATAGGTGACCCCCGCTTCGTAGGCCTGCTTCACCAGGCGCATGTCGAAGTCCATCGCCGTGCCCAGCACGAGGCGGGGAATCCGCTCTCCGGTCTTTCCCAGCAGGCTGAGGGGAACGGCGGGCTCGCCCGTCGCCGGGGCGCCCAGTTCACCCGATACCCGAGGGGCCGAAGGTACGGCCAGGGCCCGGGACATCTGTCCTCCCACGGCGACGGCCGCGGAACCGGCGAGGGCGGTTTTCAGGAATCGACGACGATTCAGGTTCTTCTTGGACACGAAATCCTCCTGGGGTCGGGGGTGGCTAGCAGCAATACCCATGAACTAGTGAAAGGAATGTTTGAAAACGAGGGCTTTGCCCTCGAACTCCCGCCAGGGGCCATTGGCCCCTGGACCCCGATGAACAGGTCGAGCTTTCGTATGTCATTCAAGTGTTCATCAGCACTCTCAGCCCCACCAGTCCAATTGGGGGTTTGGGGGAGCTGGCTCCCCCAACGGGGTGTGGGGCTGAGCCCCACTACAACAAAAACCGTCTTATCTCAGGGGTATTGGGGCTAGAGCAGGGATCGAGGTCCGGACAGGGCCGGCGAATTGATTTCATCATACCTCTCTGTCTTCTTGCTCGTCTGCTTCGGCAGAACTTTGGAGAAGCAGCGATCGTCCCTTTGAACGAGTCTCTCCCACGGCGGTAACGTAGATTGCCCGGTCATCAGACACAGGGCATTCGTGTTCGCAGATGCCGCAGCCGATGCAGAGCTCCGGCCGGACGAAGGGTTTCCGGAGGAGCACCTTCTGACCGTCCCAGCGGATCACTTCCTCCTCGTAGGAACCGATCGCCTTGGGAGACGTGGGGCAGACCTCCTCGCAGACCACGCAGGGGGTCTCCATCGACCAAGGAAGGCAGCGGCTTTTGTTCACGAAGGCGGTCCCGACTTTCACGGGTCCCTTGTCCTGGAACGGGGGCAGGCCGAGCTTCTCCTCGATGGAGATCGGCAAGATGGCTCCCGTGGGACAGACCTGGCCGCAGAGGGTGCAGTTCAGCTCGCAGTATCCCGATCGCATGTTCATGATCGGGGTCCAAAAACCCTCGATGCCGGACTCGAAGGTCGCTGGCTGCAGCACGTTGGTGGGGCAGACCCGGATGCACTGTTCGCACTTGATACATCGCTCCAGGAATTCTTTCTCCGCTGGAGATCCGGGGGGGCGAATGACCTTGGGGGAGAACGTCCTGTCGTCGCTGGCTCCGGCCATCCGGGCCAGGGGGGCCGTGAACGCCGCCGCCAGGGCTCCGAAGACGAGGCGCCGCCGCGACGTGTCAACGTGAGCGATGCCGCTCTCGGCGGGAGGCATGAACCGGAACGACAGGGCGTCCTCAGGACAGTCCTCGATGCAGTTCATGCAGGCAAAGCACTCGCTGGACCGGAGCAACAGGTGCGGGTCGCTGGCCCCTTCGCAGTTCATCAGGCAGAGGTCACAATCGGTGCACTTCTGGGTGTCCCGATCGATCCGCCAGAGAGCGAACCTGGAGAAGACCCCCAGCAACGCTCCCAGAGGACAGAGGGTGCGGCAGAAGAACCGGGGGATGATCAGGTTCATTCCCACGAGGAACAACATCATCCAGCCAACGGCAACGGCGGAACTGAAGATCCGTTCGTGCTTGATGCCAGGCGAAGCCAGAGTCCATTCCGGCAACAGGGGCATGGCTTCCCGTAGCCGGGTTATGGCCACGTCGTAGGTGGGAGCGAAGGCCGTCGTATAGGAGCGGTACATCAGACAGATCGGGTCCAGCAAGCCGATCTGCAGCGACCCGAACAGCGCCATGAGCAGGAACCAGAGCAGGAGTACGTACTTGGTCCGGAATAGGGGCCGATACCGATTCGCCTCGAGCCGGTCCTTGCCGGTGATCTTCGCGAACATCCAGCCGACGAACTGATGCAGCGTTCCGTAGGGGCACATCCAGTTGCAGAACCAGCGCCCCAGCAGCAGAGTCGGGATGATCAGCCACAGAGACCAGATCAGGTTCCGATAGACTGTGCCCGTCGAGAGGGCCGTCGCCAGGGCGACCAGGGGGTCCACCTCCAGGAAGAGTGACACCGGATATCCGCCGAGGCGGCTGAACCAGGTCACCGTCGCCAGATAGACGAAGAGGATGAAGAAGAATGCCTGTGCCAGTATCCGGACGTCGGTGATCCGCAGGGACAGACTCCTCCTGTACGGTCGGGAACCTCGCTTGGGGTTGTCCCTTGGCGCTTCAGCAACAGCCGGCTCCCCGGGCTTCTCACTCATACGGTGATCTCCAGATGGGGCACTTCACGCCAGTTCCGGTTGCCCACACCTCGCTGCTGCGCCAGGGCCAGATAGGGTAGCTTGGCAGGATCGCGCTTCAGTAACTCCTCGTAGCCGAAGGCGTCGGCGGCAAGCTGATCCGTGGCCACCACCAGGGTGTCCATACGCTTCACGTCCGACAGGCTGCCCCCAGTCGGCCCGTTGCTCATCATCGCCCGCATGGCGTCGAGGACGACAAAGGTGGGCCGCATCATCATGGCCAGCTCGGAGACGATGTGATGGATCTTTTGATGAAACTGGTTCCGCCGTCCACCCAGCAGACCGTACCAGTTCTTCATGGTCATCGAGGCGCTGCACAGGTTGTGATCCTTCAGGGGGGAAACACCCACCACCCGATTCACTCCCTCGAAGGGGCGGTAGAACATGGGCCACCGGGCGATCAGATCGGCACCCTCGACGGCCAGCATCCGGAAGTGAACCGGCGAAGGAAGGATCACCTCGGCGCCAGCATCCTCGGCAGCCTTCTTGATGCCGCTGCGGTGGAAACAGCCTTCCGGCGAATTGATTGGATTGTCGATCACCCGCACGAGGGAGGCTCCCTCACCTTGCAGCAGCCGCACGGTGGCAGCCAGAACCTCCGGGCTGGTGGTGGCCCCCAGGCTAGGCGATCGATCGAAGGCCACATTCGGTTTCACCACCACCTTGTCTCCAGGCTGAACAAACCTGCCGATTCCGCCCAGAGCGTCGAGACCGGCCTGGAGCATGCGCATCGGGTCCGTTCCATGAACCACGACGAAGTCTGGAACGCCGGACTGGATCGGGACGGCGAAGCCACCCTCCGGCAGGCGAACCACCTCCTCCTGCTCCAGGGCCTGCTTGCCTTCCCGGTCTCGCAGGAGAGGCCAGGCTGCGGCAAAGCCTCCCGCCGCCAGGGCGAACAGGCCCCCCCGCTTCAGGATCTCCCGACGGCTCGCCAGACGATCCGCTCCCGGCGGGTAGAGCTGGCGCTGGGTCTCATCGGACCGGTGTCCCTTTCTGGGCTGGTCCAGCGGATCCAGTGGACCCGGTCGTTGCTTGTTGCCTGGATCTCTTGCCATTGCTGTTGTCTCACCGACGGCTCTGAAGGCTTCGTCCAAGCCGGATAACTACCCGGGCCGCCGCTTCCTGGTTCTCAGTTTCAGTGACTCCAGCCACGAAACGATCCACAGCGAACACCCACTCCCAAGTATCCAGCAACCGGTCCCGCACCGCAACCGACCCGGTGGGCGCATCGGGCCAACCGCTCAGGTCGGCTGCCGCCCCCTGTTCCAGGAGGTAGGCGGAGTAACGGCGGTGAAGATCCCGGGCTTCGTCCTGGCTTTCTGCGGCGACGAGGTAGGCTCTGACTTCCTGGCCATCAATGGAGAAGGTCGCTGTGTAGAGCCTCTCGAAGAACGCCATCCCTAGGCCGTTTTCAGCCTGATATCGAAGTGACGCCGGGCTGGCGCCGAGGGCCAGCAGGGGGTTGTTCGCTGGCGTCCAGGCATCGGGAGCCGAGAGGAGACTTTCGGGAATTCCGCTCTCTGGTTCTCTGGCTCCGGGGCTTTCTGGGGCCGGTGAAGCTAGCGGGTTCGAAGTCTTGGGACCCGGACTCGCCGGAGTCTTGGTGGCGCTTCCTTGCGCCCTGGCCTCGATGTTCTCCAGGGCTGCGGCGGCGCGCTCGACGGCCGAACGGATCGCGTCACTCTCCTCGGAACCGATGAGACGGACGTAATAGGTCCCCTGAACCATGTAGAGCCCGTTGGGCGTCTTGGCCCGATTGGCCTCCTTGCCTCCACCTTCGGGCAGACCGCGCCTCTCGGTGGAGAAGACACCGAAGGCGTCGATGGTTGTGGCATGTCGAAAGACCTCCAGATCCACCACGGCACCGGCCTCGAGGCCGGCTGCATAGGTGGCCGCCCAGAGCTTCTGGAATCCGTAGGACTTGTAGAGACCCTCGCGGCCATTGATCTTCTCGTAAAGACGGTCGTAGCCGAATATCTCGACCGGGCCTTCCCGCCGCCAGCCGGGGCCCATGAGGTCGGCAGTGAGCAGGGGAGTCACCCCGCCTCCTTCTGGGGAGGCCGTGAACTCCTGAGGTGGGCGGACGTAGATGGTCTGCCCCGTCCCCTTCTCAGCCAGAGAAGCGTCCTTCAGGCGAAAGAGGTCCGGATCGGCCTGCTGCCCTTGATGGTGGACCCAACCGCCGATGGCGGCGAGAACAAGCAAGAACAGGGCGTTCAGGCCCTTCTCGACGGGGCCGATGCGATTCCGGATACTGCGGCGGAAGAAGATCAACGAACCGAGGCTCCGGGAGTCCAGGTCAGGGAAGCCAGGACACTTCGGGCCAGTCGAGGTTCCAGAGCGGCTCCCGATTCGAGAACCTCCCGGAGCCGAGTTGCAGCGGCGGTCCGGTCCTCTCCAGCGGCGCCGCATCGGAGTCCGTCGGCTGCCCATGCCCTGACTCTGGGGTCCCTGTTGCCGCACAACCTGGACACCAGTTCCAGGGCTCCCTTCCTGCCCAGGAGACCCGTGACCTGGTAGGCTTCCCTGCGGGTTACGGCGCCGAGGCTTTCATCATCCAGCATGGCCGGCAGATTCTCTTGACAGGGGGGAGGAAACTGTCCCAGCACGGCCCTGGCGACGGCGGTTCCGGTCGACGGAGCCGAGGAGGTACTGCTCCTGGTGAAGCCGCAAGAGTCATCGAACTTCCGGCCCAGGGCGAGTACGAGGCCGGCAGCGGCTCGCTTCTTCCTGATATCGTCTGGGGTGAGGGGCATCTGGGAAGCGCAGACATTGAAAATGTCGATCGGCTCCATGGCCTCCAGCAGCTCATCTCTTGGGGTTTCAGCGACCAGGGACTTGAGCGCTGCGGCCGCCGGCGCGTGACCTTCGGACAGGAGAAACCAGAGCAAGGCCACTCTCTGCGAAGGAGGGAGTTCGAGCGATTTCTGTAGCAGATCCCCCCGGGATTGGGGAGGCACCTCTGCAAGCTGGTGCAAGACCTTCCAGAATTGATCGCCCTTTCTGGCCTTGTTCCACCATTCATCAGCGGCGATTGGCTGTTTCAGCATCCGTCGAATCTGTATGGAGAGAGTGAACAGCCGCCATCGTACCGACCAGATCCCGGCAGCCAGGATCACGGCTGTCAGGTAGAGAAGTATCCGCTTTCGAGTAAAGAACCTGCCCATGGATTCCTCAGGGAGACGAGGCCTTCCGATTCAGGATTCCCGTGACCAGATCGCCCAGCTCCTTGAAGCTGACCGGCTTCAGCAGGCAGGCTTCGGCTCCCTTTTCCCGGGCATGTTCCGGGTCCGCCACGGCGGAGAGGACCACGACGGGGATATCTTTCAGGTCCGGCGAATTCTTCAACTCTGCCAGGACCTCCCAGCCATTGGTGTCGGGCAGCCAGATGTCGAGGAGGACCAGAGCCGGTTTCAGACGCCGGATCTTCTCCAGTCCCGCAGCGGCCGTGAGAGCACCGACGAAGCGGATGCCCTCCAGGGTCAAGGCCTCCCGATACATCCGGATGGCCTCCTCGTTGTCTTCGATGGAGAGAACCAGGGGAGCATCCTCGGGAACGCTGTCGTCGGTCTCCGCCTCCTCCGCCGGGTTGCTCAGCTCTCTGGGCAGGACGACGTTGAAAGTCGTGCCGGCGCCTGGGTGGCTCGAGACATCGATTTGACCGTTCAAGAGGATGACCATCTGCTTGACCAGAGCCAGGCCGAGGCCGGCGCCGCCGTGGGCCCTGGTGGAGGAGCCGTCGAGTTGACGGAAGACCTCGAAGATGGTGGGAAGGTGGATCTCCTCGATGCCGACACCGGTGTCATAGACGCTGAACTCCACCGATGTATCGTCGTCGGTCAGGCGGGCGGCGATCGAGACCTTGCCCTGATCCGTGAACTTGATGGCGTTGGAGGTCAGGTTGAGCAGGATCTGACGAACCTTGATCTTGTCGCTGTTCATCGCCAGATTCGCCGGGTTTTTCAGCTCCAGGGTAATCGTCTTGTCCGTCAGGAGAGGCTTGGCATTCTCTTCCACTTCCCGGAAGACATCGGCGATGAGGAACGGCTCGCTGGAGACGGGCATCTTGTGAGCTTGGAGGCGCGAGAGGTCCAGCACATCGTTGACCATCTGCAGGAGCTGGCGTCCTCTCCGGGAGATGCACTCCAGGCTGGTGCTCTGCCGGTCCGTCAGCGGCCCGTGATCCCGATCCCGGAGCAATGACGTGTATCCCAGGATGGCGTGGAGGGGAGTCCTGAATTCGTGGCTGATCGTGGAGATGAACTCCGACTTGAGACGGTTCAGATCCATGAGCCTCTCGTAGGCACGGGCCAGCTCGGTCTGGGCCAGCTCGAGCCGTTCGTACTGCTCCGAGAGCTGCTTGTTCTCCCTGTCGACTCGCTCCTTTTCCTGAAGCAACGGCTGTCTCAGCAGATGCTGCTCCTTCTCCAGGCGATAGCGATCGATGGCTCGCCGGACGAGCAGGGGAATATGTTGCACCGTCTCGGAGGACTTGACGATGTAGTCGAAGGCTCCAGCACGCAGGGAAGCGACCGCCGGGCCAGCGTCATCGAAGCCGGTGAACATCAGGATCGGGCAATCCTGATCGAGAGTGCCGATCCGCTCGATCATCTCGGGACCGGTCATGTTGGGCATGGAGTAGTCCAGGATGATGGCGCTGTAGTTCTTACTGCCCATGAGCTCCAGGGCTTCGTCGATGTCGCTGGTCCAGTCCAGCTCCCAGTTCTCACCAGTTCGTTCGAAGACGCGATTGACGAACTTGATGTGGAGCTGATCGTCATCAATGAGCAGGATTTGCTGAGGTGAGCTCAAGAGGAGCCTTCCTTCAGTTCGGAAGAGACGGTGCGCCAGTGCTCGTGAATCCTCGTACAGGTGCCGAGAATCTCGGTGAGGACATAGACGATCAGTATGCAGCTGGGTGCCAACTTCTACCTTATCCCAACCCGTCCCTCAACGCGACGAGTCTGCCGTCTCGCCATCGGGCACTGCCGGGTCGGGGATGCGGGTGTAGGTGATCTCCATGGTCTTCTGAGGAGTTCCGGTGGTGTCCCACATCTCGAACACGTGCAGGTCGTCGCTCACGATGCGGGTCACCATCTTGTATCGCTTCTTCTTTCCGTCCGATGGATTGCTGAAGCTGCCTCGCATCGTCAGCTCCGTGCCGTCCTTGTTCATGGTTCCGCGACTGACCATGGTCAAGGTCCCCATCGTGTCGACCCAGATGTTCTCGAAGACGCCAGCATAACGATGATAACCCGTCAGACCTCGGCCTGAGAACGGCCGTCCGCCGAAGCTCGATTCGTAGCGATCCTCCAGGAATCGGCCTCCCAGGATCAGGTTGGACTCCGATGTGCCTTCCGAGAGCATGGGGTCGGCGCCTGGGGCCATCCAGAACCTGGCTTCCGCCTTCCAGTGACCGGCCAGACGTTGAAACACCCGGTGCTCCGGTCCAGGAAAGGCGTACTTCATCCAGGCGCCCATCTCGTTCTCGTACCGCTCCAGTGCGGGCTCAGGGGCGTCGAAGGAGTTCTCAGTCCCCGACGGCGCCTTCGGGGTTCCGGCGGTAGTGCCGGAACCGGCTTCCCGCTGCCGGGCTCTCCGGGATGCCCGGATCTTCTGGATCAGGCGCCGGCGTAGCTCGCTGGTGTCACGGACTGCCTCGCCGGTCTCTCCCGCTGCCGTGGCGTTGTAGCCGTAGCCAGCCTCGACGGCTTGCCCGGCGGCTCTCCGATCATGAGAATCGCCCCGTGCCGCTCCCGTTGCCAGAAGTGCTGCCGCCAGTATCAGAGGAACTGTCACATCGAAGTTGTGCATCGTTGAGTATCCTTCCAAGACATGGCCCGAATCGAGGTCGTCTCGATGTTCGAGTCGCTTCCAGGTTGCAGGGAGCTTACGAGCCCGGGCCCGGGAAATCTAGTGGGAGTGGTCCGGTGAATGGTACCTTGATAGCAGGAGTGACCACCCTGACCCTCACCGTGGTCAAGTCGCCCCTAGCAAGGAGGATCTGATGCGCCGTTTCTGCCGTGAACTTGCCACTTGGACTCTTGCCATGGCCGCAGTCC
>JAJFLN010000165.1 GCA_021772705.1 Candidatus Cloacimonadota bacterium
CTTCGGCAAGCTCAGGAGAGGGGCCGGTCCGCGAAACGACGCTCTGTGCCTCGACAAGCTCGGCACGAACGGATAAGGAAGGAAGCGTTAGGACCACCGCACTAGTCTTCGTGACTTGTGGGGGAGGGCGCAAGAAAAGCCCCCGGAGGAAGGTCCTCCGGGGGGGATGAGTCTTGATGTCCGGCTGCAGAGGCCCGCGGGGGTCTCCTCAGCCGGGGGGTTGCTTACTGGGGCGCCTGGAACTTCACGCGCTGCCGGTTCCGGGTGTTGATCAGGAATCCCTGACCGTCCTGGAGACCGGAGTTGCCTGAGGTCCTGTCGGAGGCGTCCACCGATCCGAGGGCGTCGGACAGGGGAATGTAGATACAGCGTCCGTTCACTGGCACGGAGATGAAGACTACATCGCTACCTGTCTGCTGCTGCAGGTCATTACTGTTTGTGTTCTCCGGAACACCCTGCGGGAAGGCCAGAGTGTTGAAGCCCACATCAATGTCCAGACCCGACTGATCCTCGGGCCAGGGCAGACCGGAGAAGGTCACCGTCGTCGGGACGTCACCGTTGATGCTGATGAAGTACCCTCTGTTCCCGAAGATCGGGAAATCGAGCTGATCCGGGATGTCGGGGATGAACACGCAGTTGGTTCCGTCCACGCAGGCCGTGATCATCCGGGCGTTGGTATCCCTGGCCAGATCGCTGGCCATGTAGGGGTTGCCACCCGTCGTATCCGGGTTCAGGGGCACCGAAATCAGGTTCGGTGGTCCCGGGCAGAACACGATCTTCCTCGACAGCTCCTCGCCGGGTCTGGCGACCTTGAAGTCCTGGCCGCGCTGTTCATTGGCGATGTCTCTTGGAGACAGGCGGAACCGGCTTGGCCTGACTCCGACCTGTCCTCCTTGACCGTCGAAGATCCTGACGGCGATCTCGTCTCCGATCATGGCCGCCGTACCGGTTGCACTGGAGAACACGGATCGATACTCACCACCGTCGAGGACAGTTCCCGTGACGGTCTGGACTCGGCCTGTACTGGAGTTGGTCATCTCCACGGACCAGCCGGCCATGACCGGTTCGCCTGTGCTGGCTCTCCGGACGCGACCTGAGACCGACAGTGACGCGGCGGACTCGGCCACCACTCTCGAGACCTTGATGGTTCTGGAAGCGATGGCTGGCTGACCCTTGCTGCCCTTGGCCACGAGCCGGATCTTGTGAGTACCCACTGGCAGCCGGCGTTCGAAGAATTCGCCGAAGCCGATGGGCTGTGGCAGCTGATCCGAACTCCAGACCAGTCCCCTGAATCGAGCCGTCAGCCGGCGGCCTTCCTGATCCACAGCCTGACCATCGAAGAAGATGAACTCGTCTTCGAAGAACTCCTGGCTGTTACTGGGGGAGAAGATCTGGACCGAGGTACTGCCCTTCTTCGGAGGAGCGACCTTCAAGTTCACCGTCACCAAACCGGCGGCGATGTCCGCCGGCTCCACCGTGACGACCTGCGGCTCGATGACGTCCAGCGGCCTGCCTTCGCGGCTGATGACTCGGAAGTCGATCCGGTCACCGGCCGTGACAGCTGCTCCGAGCAAGCTGTTCGGCCCCCCGAGCTGGGTCCGGTAGATCGAGACCCGGTTGCCCGTCGTACCCGTCGTACGGGTCACGCTCCTGGCGCTGACCAGCTCCAGGGTCCGGTTCACTGCCCTGACGATGGTACCCTCCGGAATCGGATTGCCATTGGTATCGGCGATTCGGCCCCGGAAGACCATCACGTTCGTGGCGGGCTTGGTGGGCGCGACGGCGAACGTCAGGCCCACCCGGTTGTTCTGGCTGTCAGCCTCACCTGTCGGCGAACCCACGACCAGTTGCAGCTCGTACTTGCCCTCTCCCAGGGGTCCGAAGGTCGTATCCCCAAAGGCGGCTTCACCAGGCAGCAGGGCCTGGATGTTGCCGGTTCCGATCTCCTGCTCTGTTCCGTCCTCGTCTGTCAACTGAAGCGAGAACGTGGTTGCCGCGGAATCGGCGTTACCGTCGTTGAATACCAGCCCGGAGACGAAGATCTCGTCACCCGTGGTGGGGCGCTTCGGGGACAGCGACAGCGGTGCCGGCACCAGGTCAAAGCCGTTCAGCCGATCCTGAGGCCTGACGAAGAACTCCCGGTCGAGTCGGTTGTTTCGCTCGTCAAACTCCCTGATCTTGTTGCCGTCATCGACGATGAGCACCAGGTTGTGCCTTCCCGCCGCCAGCGGACCAATATGAACCGCTCGCAGTGGCAAGACGTTTCCGGGGGCCAGGAACGGGATGACGATGGACGTCACGACCCGGCCTGCCGATGCGGAGGTCACGTCCCGCTTCAAGGTTACCTTCACGTCCTTCGCCGGATTGGCGCCGAAGTTTCCAACGGAGCCGAACACGGTCAGGGTCGTGGTGGTGGTGGGACGCCTGGGCGCCAGGGACAGCTCGAAGGCAACCAGGTCGTTTTCCAGCTGGTCTGCCGGAGGCGGGCCAACCCGGAAGGGGAAGTCGGCGAAGTTGTTGGACTCGCTGATTTCCGTCACCTGATTTCTGGGATCCACCTTGAGCACGATGGTGTACTTGCCGTTGGGGAAAGGACCGGTGGTGACGGGGGTGACGTCCACCACACCCTGAGGCTCGAGCCGATGGATGCGGCCCGTTGTCAGGATCGTGTTGGCCTGTGCGATCGTTCCGCCCAGGTCGCCGCTGCCGATGGCGGATCCATCCAGGTTGATCAGGTTCGATTCAGGCCTCAACTCCACCAGGTAGGTGAAGGTCGTGGCCGTACTGGTACCCACGTTTCCGATGGAGAAGCCGATCTTCAGATCGTCATCGGAAGTGGGTCGCAAGGGCTCCGTGGAGATGACCAGGGGGATCAGATCCACGACGCGGTTCTTCTGACCCGACAGCTTTCCAAATACCTCGTAACCGCCCGTGGAGGGCCTGTCATTGGTGCCGTTGGCACCTGGGAAGCCCGAAGGCTCGACCTTGCCACGGATGATGACGAAGTAGGTTCCCGCCGTCCGGATGGGCACGTTGGAGAGGAACCCGGAACCGTCGGAGCCGGAGCCATAGTCGACGAACGAGTTGGCTGCCGGACCCTGGGTCCCGATGAATCCGGTGTCGTCGAACCCGTCGCCTCGACCGAAAGCACCACCCAAGGCGGGATCATTTCTCGAGAAGGCATCCGGCGGTGCGATGAGCTCCACCACGCTGCCCCGCAGACCCTCCTGGACGATGCGGATTGTCAGGAACTGGCCGATCTGGCTCTCCGCCACCTGGAAGAACAGAACGTCCTGATCCGGAGGGGCGCCGCTTTCCCGCGGATCCAGATGTCCCGCTGTCCCGCCTCCGTTGAGCTCCAACAGATCGCTCTGCTTCAGCTGGTTTGGATTTGGGACATCGGGATGGTCATCGATGGCGGTTTCGCCAGCTGTGACCGTGAAGGGCAGGTTGGTCAGTACCAGGGTGTTGTTCTGCTCGTTGGCCTCGGCAATGACGTCATCGGGGTCGACGTAGAAGCCGATCCGGTAACTGCCTGCGGCCAGATCCGACGGCAACCTCAGGGTCGCCGGGAAGGTCTTGCTCTGACCCGCTGCCAGTTCCAGTCCTTCAAAACGCCGGATTCGACGTACCGTCGTGTCCGGATGTCTTGGATCGAAGCTGGATCTGGTGGACACAAAGACCGAGATGGCGAATCGGAAGCGCTCTCCCGTCTCGCCGCTGGCCTTGACCGTGGCGGCAATGTTGACACTCTGACCTGCCGATGTCGTGGCCGTGGGGCCCACGGCCGTAGCGATCGCCAGGTCAGGCAGGCGGAGTAGGAACTCCGGCGTCGTCGCCACCATGGGCTGGACGCTGACCGTCTTGTTGTTCCGCTCGTTGCTCTCGAAGATCGCGTTCTGTGCGTCTACGATAGCGCCGAGGTAGTACTTTTTCGGCTCCAGGAACGGCAGGGGTACCCGGGCCGTCACGACACGGGTCTGACCCGCCGCAAGTTGGTCCAGGAACAGCTCGGCCAGGAAGATCGCCGAGGTGTTGCTGCCGAACTGGTCCGGCGACAGGAACAGGCCCACATTGAACGGCCGGCTCACGTCGGCGTTGGATGGATTGCCCACGCTGGCCGAGACCAGCAGAGGACGGCCAGGCTCAGTCCGGGCAGGTCCCGAAACGCCTAGGGCCACCAGGTCGGGCTGTCCCTCCAGGTTAGCAGGCGTGGTCAAGACAGTCCTTGTGGCTGTCCGTGCCACGTTGTTTCCCTCGTCGGTTTCGGGGATCTGATTGCCGGCGTCGACGATCATCCCGATGTGATACTGGCCTGGCTTCAGGAACTGAGGCACATCGAAGGTACGGGTGACTGTCAGAGTCGCTCCAGCCCCGATGCCCGCGCCCCGGGGTCCTGCCACCACTACAGAATCCAGAGGGATGTCGTTGAAGCTGACATCGAACCCGGAACTCAGGCTGTAGCTGACCGTGGTCCGGGGAACCGTATCCGGGCCCCTGTTCTTCAAGCGGCCCCTGACAGTGATGTCCTGACCTATGGTGGCTGACGGCGATGCGTTGACCGACAGGGCCACCAGATCGGCGTTGATCGACCCGGCACCGGGAACCCGGAACTTGTTACGGGACTTGGCTCGGTTGTTGTTCTCGTTGGTCTCCACCACATTCTGGGCGAAGTCCACTTCCAGCACCAGTTCGTAGCTTCCCGGTGTCAGGAACGGAGGTGCCTGCAGAGTGCCCGTCACCGATGTGGTCGTGTTGGCCGCCAGATCACTATCGAACCGGACCTTGCCGACCTCGAAGAAACCGCCCGCTGCCGTGCCTGCCGTACCGTCGGGTTCCTGGACGAAGAAGAAGGCCAGTCCGAAGGGCCCGGCTGCGTCCTTGCCGGAGTCGTTCTTGAACGTGGCTGTCAGGGGGAGTGGCTCGCCGGGGAAGAACTCCGCGGGTTCTCCGGCGATTCCCACCGACAGAGCCACCAGATCGGAAGCGAAGGAGGTCCCGTCTGGTACCACGACGCGAAGCTCGAAGGGATTCTCGCTCGCGTTGTTGTGCTTTGGCTCCTGAATCTCCCCCTTCCGGTCGATCACGTAACCGATTCCGAAGATGTTGTTCGGGTTCGACGACGCGTTCAGCGGCAGTGGCGGCACCTTGAGAGTGGCCGTGAAGATCTGGGTCGACGAGGGCGAGACGCCGGTCAACCGGAGGGTACCGAACACGAACTCCCGACCGAAGGATCCGTCGGTTGCCGTACCACCTGTCGGGTCGTTGGGATCGAAGTTGAACGGCGGGACACCGATGAAGTCGAGAGTCACATCCGTGGGGGAGGAGCCACCGACGAACTTGAACGCACCGGTAACCACGATGGTTCCATCGACGGCGACGGTGGTGGCGCTGGATGGCGAACGACTCAGGGTCAGATTCACCAGGTCGAAGTCGAAGCTGCCAGTTGCATCTTTCAGTTCGATGGATCGGCCCACATCGATCGTGTTGTTGGCCGTCGGGGAAGGGCCGAACCCAATCTCGAGTGGGATCGCAGGCGTCGTGCCTGGCGTCGGAGGCTGTCCGGGACGCATGCCCTTCAAGAAGAACTGCACTGCCGAACCGACAGGTTCTGGGGGAGCCTCGCCCAGAATCTGAATGGTACCTGTCAGGGTGACCTGTTGACCCGCAGAGGCCGACGGGGGTCCTCCAGGAGAACCGGGGACTACCTCGAAATCGATCCCTGCCTGGGCGAAAGCAGGTGGTGAACTGACCCCAAACTGCACGAAAAGGGCCAGAAGAATGGACAGAATTGAACGACTATGCACGATGGAGTGCATCGATCCTCCCTTGGTTCGCAGCCATGAAACTGACGTATAAATTAGCGATATTCTCTGGGTTCATGACCATTCGCGACCGGCGCCTCTTGGCGCTCTCGGCGAATGGCCGGACTGCCTGTCGAGCAAGATCCGCACCAGATCAAGCAGTTTCGCGGGGCATCTCCGAGATCTCCGTGTAACCTCTGCGGGACATGGACGCGACGAGAAGGAAGCTGTTTCTTTGTAGCCAGTCGAAGCATGTCCTGAGCTGCGCCGCAGGGCCCCAAAACAAACGGGTCCTACCCCTGAATACTTCAGGGGCAGGACCCGGTTTCTTGAGCCAGGTTTGGATCAGTTCAGACCCAGCAACTCCACCTCGAAGATCAGCGTCGCGTTGGGGGGGATGGTGCCCCCGGCGCCGCGCTCGCCATATCCCAGGTCGCTGGGAATGGTCAGCTTGCGCTTGCCGCCGACCTTCATGCCCTGCACGCCCTCATCCCAGCCCTTGATGACCCGGCCGGCACCCAGGGGGAACTCGAAGGGAGACCCTCGGTCCACGCTGCTGTCGAACTTCTTGCCGTCCGTCAGCCAGCCCGTGTAGTGCACCTTCGCCAGCGCGCCGGCCTTCGCCTCGGCACCGGTGCCGACCTTCAGCTCTTCATACTTGAGACCACTCTCGGTTTCCACCATCTTCAGCTCTCCCTCATCTTCGTGGGCTGGCTCCACGGCCGAGCCCGATTCCTCGGCCGGCTCTCCGTGACCGGCGGCCTCGTCGGCCATACCGGGAGTCGCGAAGACCAGTGTGAACAGGACCATGACTATCAGTGATGTGCGAATCATTTCGAGATCAACCTCCTGAGGTCCGGGACCGGAACGGCGTCAGGCCAGAGACACCCCCGAGGACCCGGTAACGATTGCGGCAGTATACGACCGATCCGGGGACAGACCACTCATTTCTTGCCAGTCCGGGAGGCCACCTTTGACCTGCCGCCCTGGATTTTCCGGTGCCATCTTGACTAGAATCCACTCTGGAGGCAGTCTGACCTTACTGGCCTCTTCGACCCGGCAAGTCCGCCGCCAAAGGAGTGATGCCAGCCCCATGGCTGCACCCGAGATTCCAGCCGAGTTTCGATCCGCTAGCTGGGACGAACTCGAGAATGGCCAGCACATCTGGTACATGAGCACGAAACCCTGGCCCCAGGGGCCCTGGGTCGTCCTTGATAGGGACCAGAAGATTATCCGGCCTCTCAACAGCATGGTGGAGAGGCGGCTCTCGTCCGAAATGATTGTGGTTCGGCGCAAAGACCTGGGTGCTTGATCCTCTGCCTGGTTGCCAGGTCTGACGGAACATGAACGCAGTTGACCTGGCTCTCTACAGCGGAGCCTCCCTCCCCGAGATCTTGATGCCGGCCTGCAGGCGTCGAGTGTTGGCAAGACGGCCGGCGATGCCGCCCCGGAAGGATTGAAACCCAATCCCGTGCGCAAGGCTGTCCTGATCTACAACCCCAGTGCCGGCCAGAGGTGTTCCGCCTCCAGGCGGGACCGAGTCCTTTCGTTGCTCCGGCGGGGTGGGTTCGATCTGGAGGCCTGTCCGACCCGTTCGCCTGGCGATGCCACTACCCTGACCCGGGAGGCTGTCGACCGAGGCGTTGAAGTGGTCTTCGGCCTGGGAGGTGACGGGACCCTGAGAGAGATCTCCGTCGGCTTGATGGGGACACCCGTGGCTCTTGGCATCCTGCCGGGAGGGACGGGCAACGTGCTCACCTTCGCCCTCGGGTTGCCCAGGGACATCGAGGAGGCAGCAGCGGCCCTCTGCGATCTGCCGGCTCGACCGATGGACGTGGGGCTCTGCAACTCCACGCCCTTCTTGATGATGGCATCGGCAGGCCTGGACTCTCATACCGTGGCCCACCTCAACGGAGATCTGAAGGGCAGCCTGGGTGTCGGCGGAGTCGTCCTCCAGGGCCTGGCGGAGTGGCTCGGTTACTCCTACCCGGTCATCGAGGTGGCCATCGACGACGAGGTCCACGAGGCGACCTTGGTCCTGGTGGCCAACATCGCCCACTACGGCGGGGGCTACCTTATCGCCCCGGAAGCCCGCTTCGACGACGGCGTTCTGGACGTGATGCTCTTCAAGGGCCGAGGCCGAAGGTCGACTCTGTCCTTCGCCGTCGACGTCACGATGGAAGCTCACCAGCATCGAAGCGACGTGGAGTTCTTCCGAAGCCGCCATGTGGCCATCCGGGGACCCAGCGGAGTGCCCGTTCAGATCGACGGTGACGACAAGGGACACTCGGCACCGGTGGAGGTGCGGCTCGCCCGGGAGAAGGTCATGGTTCTCGGCAAGCTGCTGGGCTGACGGATCTCAGGATTCCTTCTTCCTGACCAGCATCATCCCGTCCCGGACACTGAGAAGGACGTGCTCCACACGATCGTCCTCCGTGACCCGGGTGTTGAACCGGGCCAGGGCCCTGTCGGAGGGGTCCGCCGGCTCCAGGACACGGCCGCTCCAGAGGGTGTTGTCCGCCACCAGCAGCCCGCCGGGTCGAAGAAGCTCCAGGCAGCGCTCGTAGTACTCGGGATAGCCCGTCTTGTCGGCGTCGATGAAGACCATGTCGATGGGTCCTTCCAGGCTCTTCAAGGTTTCCAGGGCCGGTCCCATCCGGATCTCTATCTTCTTGCCGTGAGGGCTCCGGTCGAAGAAGCTCTGTGCCATGGGCTCCACTTCCTCGTCCACGTCACAGGTGATCAACTTCCCGTCCTCCGGCAAGCCCGCGGCCATCATCAAGCCGCTGTAGCCGGTGAACATCCCGATCTCGAGAACTGTCCTGGCTCGGGAGAGCTGGACCAGCATCTTCAGGAAGGTTCCCTCCACCGGGCCGACCTGCATCATCCAGTATTCGAACCGGGTTCGGGTCTCGGTCTGAAGTTCATCGAGCAGCGGGTCCGGCTTGCTGGTGTGCGCCAGGATGTAAGTGTCTATGGCTTCCGGGATGATCCTCATCAAGTGCTTGCCCCTTTCTGTCCGGCGGAGTCCGGGTCACCTAAGGAATCCACCGGTTCGATCTTGTCCCCCACTTGAATGCGGCCACCCTCCATCACCTCGGCCCGGAGACCGCCCCGGTGAATCAGTCCAGCCACGGCCTTCTTGCCTATCTTCTTGGCCAGGTAACCGCAGGGCTCGGCCAGCTTTACGCCCCTCAGCAATGCCTCGCCAACCCGGAACTGCCTGCCCACCAGGTGGTTGAGCGGCACGCCACGAGTAATCAGGTTCCGTCGTGTGTCTCCCGATCCCAGCTCGGTGTCGTAGTCCCGGGCCACGGCGTCGATCGCTTCCTGTTCGACCAGGGTGATCTGCCGTTCCTTGCCCAGCTTCCTGTCAGGCAGGTCTCCGGTCTGGATGTACCGATCGCCCTCGATGCCGGCCCCGGCCACAGTCCGCACCTCTTGCCGCTGTTCCATCGGCTCTCCCATCGCCGGGGCGATGTGGATGGAGAGCACTGCACCATTCCACATAAGTCCTCCTGTCCCCACCCTCACTCCACGAGCCGTCGATCTGTGCTGGGAGTCACGGGCGAGAAGCCTCTTCATATCATGGAACGGCCCTCCTGGGCGATCTCCCCGAGTCCCGGGGGGTGCATGTCCCGTAGGGGGTCCCCTGGCCTATTCCGTATCCGTTCGCCCCACTATGGATGCGGGCATCCATAGTGGGGCGAACGG
>JAJFLN010000166.1 GCA_021772705.1 Candidatus Cloacimonadota bacterium
CCGTCAAGGGGTTCAGCGCCAAGCTCTGGAAGGAGCTCCTGGGCGGCGCTATCGTCGGGGGACTGATCGGAGCCATCGGCGACGACGTGGCCAACGCCTGGAACAACAACCCCACGGGCTCCGTTGGGGTCGATGGGTCCAGTGCCTCCGGTGACTATCGTTTCCCCCCGGGCTATCGCTTACCGTCGAAGACAGCCATCCGCCGCTTCGCCACCCTGGCCGAGTATCCCGGCCTCTACACTCACGATAGAAATCCCGACGAAGCCCCAGAGCCGGACTACGACGTCCTGGTGCTCGACGGGCCGATCTTCGTCGAGCGTCTGGCCCACGACAAGCCGATCCTCTACACGGGCCGGGGCAGCATCATCACGGAGGACACGGACGAACCGTACCTCACGGCGCCCATCGTCTCCTTCGACATGGTGGGTGAGGAGTTCTCTCCAGGCCCCCTCGGCTCGCCCGGCGAGCGGCGGAGCGATTACTTCGGAGTCCTGACGGAGCCCTACGAGGACTATGCTGTGCCGGGCAAGGACGCCGACTCTCTGACGATCTTCCTGAGAGGCGATCTGGAAGAACCCTGGAGCCGGGACGGCATGCTCCAGATCCGGCAGCAGGACTCCTTCGGCTTCAGCTTTGGATACGAGTCACCAGTGCCGATCCACGCCTCCGTCGTCAGCCTCCACGGCGTCAGACCGGCGGAGGCGGGTCAGGCATTGAGAATCGTGGGGAACATGGTCTGTTACTTCCCCAACAGGCGCCACATCCCGAAGGGCTCGAAGGTCGAGGTTCACTATCGCCCTGCTCCGGAGGGGCGGACCGGTGACCTGGTGGCTCTGTCGCCGGTCTGGTCGGCCTACGACGGGGAGTCGCCGTGATCTTCGAGGCGTTGCTGGAGTTCCTGGATCGGCCCGCCGGCCGCCTGACGATCCTGTTCCTCTTCGCCCTGGCCCTGTTCTTGAACCGGTCCGTGCCGCAGATGGACGATGTCTTCAGTGACACGGGCAACGTCATCTTCAAGCCCTCGTCGGACGAGCCTCCCGTGGTTCAGCGGGCTCCGGAGGTGGCCACCAGCTGGCGGGACTACTCCCGCTCCCGCTTCCGGACTCCCAGGACCATTCCTCGGGCCTACGAGTCCATGGTCAACCAGGTCAAGACCGACCTGATTCGCCTCGGTTACGGATCGCCGGCGGTGATCAGCATGCTCGCCGCCTATGCGGATCGCCGGGCCTGGTTCCAGGTGGAAAAGCAGTACGAGCAGGCCATCAGGGACGGCGATGTGGACGCTGCCATCGCTGCCCTGGTGGGCGCCCTGGAGGGCACCCGGGCCGAGAACGTGATGCTCAAGCGGGACCTACTTTCCCGGCTCCTGAATCTGCAGACCTTGAGCGGCGACTCCCGGGGCGCCGAGGCGACCTTCCGGAAGATGGTCGAGGCGAGGAAGAAGATCACCAGCAGCTGGAGGGCCGAGCTCCGATCCAATCCGGCGCTGGCCAAGAAGCTGGGGATCGATCCCGAATTCGACGACGGGGAGCCGACGGAGGAGCAGATCGGGGCTGCATTCGATGCCATGACTCGCCGGTCTGCCGGCGGCGGCAACCCCTTCCTCCTGACGGAGCGGGAATGGGAAAGCGCCCTGGAACGGGTCCGAAAACTGAAGGTCGAGGGTAAGGTCGAGGCCGGCACCGTGGAGGCTGTCTCGGCCTGGCGGACCCGATACGGAAGAGGCAGCCCATGAGGCGGACCGGCCGCAGGGGACTCTCCCTGGTGGAGATCGTCCTTGCCATCGGCATCCTGTCCCTGGCAGTGGTGTCCATGTGGCAGGTCTTCAGCGGAGGATACCGGATGGTCTACAGGACCCGGTACGCCTCCATGGCCGCTCAGGTGGCGCGGGAGACTCTCGAGGAGCTGCAGCAGATGGCCCATGCCGCATCGGGAGAGCACCTGTTCCGGGTTGCCGTCCACGATCCCACCGGAGCCACCGTTCCCGACGATCGGCCCGAGACCGCCGCCGCCGCCCAGCTCCTGAGGGACTGGGCCGAGAGCCGGGCTGTCGTGGGTCCCCTCTTTCAGATATCCGGCGCTGTGCTCAATCCGTCGGAGGTCTCCGATGAAGCCACGGCCGATCTGGAGGACCTGCTGAACGATCCTCTCCTGGAGTATCCTCCGGACTACTCTCGTCTCCATCGGGTCATCACCTTCCGGAGCTACGCCGGTGACGATGAAAGAGACATCCTGCGGGCCCGGGTGACCATGACCTGGGAAGAGAAGAAGGAGCAGCAGGCCACCCCGACGGCCGCCATCTTCGAGACCCTGATCATCCGGGAAGATCACGCCCTTCTGGAGGGAGGTGGCGGCGGATGATCCGGAGGCGGCAGCAGGCATTCACCCTCGTCGAGGCCATCGTGGTCATGGCCCTCATCACCCTGATGGCCACCGTCTTCTATCCCGTGCTCGCCCGGGCCATGCGAACCACCTTCCAGGTCACGAGCCGGGCCGAATTGCAATCCGGGATGCGCCTGGCAATGGAGCGGATGATCCGAGACACCCACCAGGCGCACGTCATCCTCGATGTGACGGCAGGCGAGAGCCCGAGCCTTGTCCTGTTCCGTCTTCAGCAAGACGCCGTCAGGAAGCCTGAGACCGTGGTGGACTCCAATCGGGTCGCCGCCGATGGTCTGCCCAGGTTTCCCTTCGCCGGCGACTCCACCAGTCAACCCCTCGCCGGCGATCGGGCCATCGTCCTCCCGGGGCAGCGAATCTCCTACGTCCACTCCGGGGAGCGAGCAGAGATCGTGCGCCGGCTGGAGTCGGGGCGACTCCGGGGAACAGTGCTACGGGACGAGGAGACCGGCCGCTCCACCGTGGCCTCCTACGACTTCCTGTCCGATGGTCCCGCCCTGGAGTCAATCGTCGGAGCGAACATCTCGACCTTCGTGGCCATTCCCGTCGCCTACAGACCCGACGGATTCATGGTCCGGGCCGCCTCCCCGCCCACGGCCGCTAGCGCCCTGGCCATCCGCATCACAGCCTCCGTCGCCCCCGAGGGCGACAAGCCGGACATGAAAGTCGTCGAGGAGATGGTCACCAAGATCTGGCTGGAACGACGCCTGTCTGAAGCCACGTTCCCTGGGGGGAGTAATACTTTCGGGGATGATGTGGATTACTGAGGGGCGCGCTTTGGGCCTCGGACCTCGGACCTCGGGCTTCGGGAAAGGCGAACAGGGAGCAGGGAACCGGGGACCGGGGACCGGGAACAGGCAATGGGAAATGGAGTCAATGACCCAGGTCAGCCGAATTCAGTCGATGTCAGCTCCTTTCACCTGTCGCTCGCTGTAGTCTCCCGGGCTACGTCAGTCGAAAAGCAAAGGAGCGACATCGTGAAGGGCGACAACATCTTCGAACGTCTGGTCTTCATTGCGGTGGAAACGGTTTGCGTCGTGGAGGCGCTGCCCCACAGGCCCACCACCAAGCACATCGGGCAACAGTTGGTACGATCGGCGACCTCCGGCGAGGCCAACTACCAGGAAGCCCGTGGGGCCGAAAGCCGAAAGGACTTCGTCCACAAACTGGGCATCAGCCTCAAGGAGACCCGCGAAACCCACTACTGGCTGCGTCTACTTGACGGTCTCGGGTTGGGAGCCACCAGCCGTCTTCAACGGCTTCTGGCGGAGACGCTTGAGCTTTCCAGAATACTGGCCAGCTCGATTCGCACGGCCAAAAGGTCCACGGATGTGACTCGTCCACCAAGAACCCAGACCAGCGAACCGATCACCGAAACCCGGAGTTGAGCCTGGATCGTGCCCCATTCCTCATTGCCTGCTCCCGGTTGCCTGTTCGTTTGGGAGCAAGGGCGCGCCGGACTGATTGAATTCTCCGAAACTCTAGTTTAGTTCCCGTCCGGAAACCCGTTCGCCCCGACCCTTCGGCAAGCTCAGGAGAGGGGCCGGTCCGCGAAACGACGCTCTGTGCCTCGACAAGCTCGGCACGAACGGATAAGGAAGGAAGCGTTAGGACCACCGCACTAGTTTAAGGCCCAAAGGCCCGCCTCTAAACCGGCCCGCGGCGATATCTAAAGACCTCTTCCTCCGGGTCGCAGTCGGCTACCTGGCCGGTCTTGCCATCGGCCAGCTCCGACTTCTGGCCGCCGATGATGACTGTGATGCCCTGGGAGGCGCTGCCGCTCAACTCGGCTCTTCCTCGGCCGACTTTGATCTCAGCTGAGTCCTCTGTCGTTCGCACGACCAGGGCGCCCTTGTAGGCCGTCAGGGCGCCTCCGGGCAAGTGGACCAGGCACCGGGTACGACTGCCGGCCAGGCCCAGGAACAGGGCGCCTTCCTTCAGGGTGATCTCGTAATTGCCTGTGCCCCGTGTCCTCTCCCATGTGATCCGGGCGATCTCCACGACGGTGCTGGGGAACAGGACGATTCGGTCCTCGCCTGACGGTCCGGCGAGCATGAGGGGCTTTCCGTCGCTGGTCCGGACACGTGAGCCGGGACGGAGGCCGCTGCCGGGGAAGATTCGAAGACCTGCCTTGGCGCCCTGCTTCGCGATCAGGGCTCCCCCGGGCATGCCCAGGACCTGGAAGGCCGCTGATGTGTCTCTGACGCGGCTCGATCGCTCGGGGGGGCGATTGAGTATCCGGTTGGTGGTTCGGAATGCCCCCAGCGCCAGGAGCACGCAGGTGCAGACACAGAACAGGAGTCCCAGGACTCGCGTCACGGACATCACGGGGGCCTTGCCCTCCAGGTTCTGGACGTAGGCGCGGTGAGGCTTGTGGGTTCCCGGCGCGCTGCGGCGCAGGACCCGCTCGATCTCCTCGTTCAGGTCGTTGCCCGCCAGGGGTTTGGCCTCACTCGGGTCCCACCTGCGGGCCATGTCTTCGGCGGCAGCGGGATCCGCGTTGCCTGGCAACCGTTCGGGACTCAGGTGAACCGAGTACTCGCTGGCTGCGAAGTCCTGGTAGCTGCGGCTTCTGAGTGCATCCCTGAGGCATCCCCGAAGAGGCTTGAATCGCTCCTGCTCCGACAGGTGGAGCGATGTGACGCTGACCCGCTCGATCTCGTCAAAGGCCAGCTCGGCGTCCTCCGGGGAGGAGGCCAGGAGATCGGCCAGCTCCCCGATTCCCTCCGGGTCGCCGCTGTTCCATCGAGCCCGGGCCGTTGCTGACCTCACGATGGCTGAACCGCCTGTGGCGAATGGCTTCCAGAAACTCGCCTTCATCGGTGACGAGCCCAGATCGAGGCCATCCAGGATTCCCCGTAACCGGACTGGGTCCGTCTCGGACTTGCTCATGTTTACCAGGAACTCACGGGCCAGGGCCGATCCGGACTTGCCCATGGCTCGGGCCACGACGGAGGCCTCTGGCGCGTCCCCCGCCCCCTGATAGGCCTTGACCATGCATGCGAATACCTCCCGTTCCTCTGACAGCACAGGATTGCCGAGCAGCGACGCGGCCTGCAGACGGGCCATCCTGTCGGGGCCACCGACGATCCGAAGCAGCGTCGCCACTGCCGGGCCGGTCTTCTCGTAGAGCGCCAGGCTTCGAAGGGACTGAGCCCGCACGCCGGTGTCGGGATCACAGAGGGCCAGCTTCTCCAGCAGGGAAAGGGCGAAGTCACCCTGCATGTAGCCGAGACAGTAGGCCGCCTCCAGCCGCCAGGCAGGATCTGTGTTCAGCAGCCACCGGCGTAGCTGCTGAGCCACCTTCAGTTTGTCCGTCCGGGCCAGGCCGAGAGCGGCGGCCACGGCGGCATCGGGGTTCGGGTTCTCGAGAAATCCGGCGAAGTGTCCGGCATGGGCGATGCTGGATCGGGCCGTTCTTATCAGTCCTTCCAGCGCCCGGGCTGCGATGGGAGGCTCGGGGCGGTTGGCCAGCACGTCGGCCAGGAATCGATGGGCCTCGTCTCCTCCCAGAGTCCCGGCGACCTTGACCGCCGCTGCCCGCAGGGTGACATGGTCGAGGCGCCGGTAGGTTCGGGTAATCAGCTCCAGGGCCCTGGGCGCCCGGAGGCGGCCCAGAGTCTCCAGGGCGTTCACCGTGGCCCAGCCCTGACCTCCCAGACAGAGCTGCTCCAGCAGCGGCTCCACTTCGGCTGCCCCAAAGCCCTCCGCTGCCGCCGCCGCAGCCGGGAGTGCCTCCACGGCCTCCGCCGTGATCGCTGCCTCCAGCAGTCTCAGGGACTCCCTCGAGGGCGCTGCTCCCAGAGCCAGCACCATCCCGGGGAAAGTCCTGCTCTCGGTGTGCTTCCGTACTGCCTCGAGGATCGTCTCCCCGGGATTGTCCACGGCGCACTCCGTCACCAGCAGCGCCGCCAGTGGCGCGTCGGGATCTCCCGGTGTCCCGGCCACCCTCTCCAGGGCGGAGGCGATCTTCTTGTGCTGCAGCCGGGCGGCAACGCTCATGGCCCGCCGTCGCCGCGGACCCTCAGCAGTCTCGATGATGAGGAGCAGCGGCTCGATGAGCGGCTCCATCAACATGGTCATGGCCCGGTGCATGGTCGACTGCGTGGCCAGCTGGGCCTGTCGCAGCGTCTCGTCCACGCCGGACGCCCCGGACTCGAGCTCGTCCAGAGCTGTGCTGTCGAGCAGGCGGGACTGAACCGGGACAGCCGACGGGGCATAGATCTGGTGCAGGTGGACCGGCTCCAGCCGCCGGAGGGCCAGGGCT
>JAJFLN010000167.1 GCA_021772705.1 Candidatus Cloacimonadota bacterium
AAGCTTTCGCGTGTCATTCAAGTGTTCATCCGCACTCTCAGTCGCACCAGTCCAATTGGGGGTTTGGGGGAGCCAGCTCCCCCAACGGGGTGTGGGGCTGAGCCCCACTACAACAAAATCCGTATTACCTCACCGGCATTGCGGCTAAAGCCATCGCGTACCGGACATGCACCCCCCAGAAACGGAGATCGATGACGGCCCACGAGAAAGTAGTAGTAGAATCGCCCTCGGAGGTCATGTCCATTGAGCAAGTCGTCAGGTTCCGGGACGGGGAAGAAGGGCGGTTCACGTCCCGATGCGGTCATCGTCGGGGCCGGCATCATCGGCTGCGGGATCGCTCTCGCCTTGGGCCGCAAGGGCTACGAACCGCTGGTGGTGGAGCGCTCCGAGGATAGCGGCCTGGGCAGCACCCGCCTGTCAACAGCGGTCATCCGGCAGCGATTCGGCCACGCCACGACGGTGGCTCTGGCTCTGGAGGGCATGCGAACCTGGCAGAGATGGGGAGACTTCCTGAACGTGGACGACAGCGAGGGGATGGCCTCGTTCAAGGAGACCGGCGTCGCCTGGTTGCTGCCGACGGACCAGGCTGACACCTCGGGTATTTCCCGGATGATGGCCCACGTCGGGGCCGTGACGGAGCGAGTGAAGCCCGGGCAACTGGCGGACCGATTCCCCACGCTGCAGTTTCCGGAAGAACCAGGATCCATCGAGGCCATCGTCGAGCCCGAGGCCGGCTACGTCGACGACCCATGGCTGGCAACTCACAACCTGCGAGTCGCCGCCGAAGCCGCCGGTGCCCGATTCATCTTCGGCACCCGGGTCACGGAGATCACGAACCGGTTCGCCGCGGCGACCGGAACGGCGCGGCAGGTGACGGGTGTCGTGACCGACAAGGGAGGGGCCATCTCGTCCCCCGTCGTGGTCAACGCAGCCGGCCCAGCCTCCGCCGGAGTCAACTTGCTGGCCCGGTGTCCTCTGAGCCTGACCACGGCGCCGCTGAGACAGCAGGTCCTGGAAGGTCCGGCTCCCGCCGTCTCTCATGCCCGGAGCGCGACTCCCGTCTTCGCCGACCTCACGGCGGGATACTACTGTCGGCCGGACCCGGCACGACTCAGGATTGGCAGCATCGATCCCAGGGACGAGGTTGACTTTCAGTCCAACCCCGACAAGCCTGATGAGGTCGTCTCCTCCTCCTTCAGGAAAGCCAAGCTGGCCGCCCATTCCCGGCGGATGCCCTCGGGAAAGATGCGATCGATCCAGCCTCTGGTCGGACTCTACGACGTGACCGTCGCTGACTGGACACCGATCCTGGACCGGACGGACCTGGAGGGTTACTTCGTCGCCATCGGAACCAGCGGGGCCTGGTTCAAGGGTGGGCCGACCATCGGCTTTCTCATGGCCGAGTTGATCGACGCGATACGATCAGGCGGTCAAGACCACGACAGCAGCCCCGTGCTGATTCGCCTTCCCATCACCAGAAATCTGATAGACATGAGTTTCTTCAGCCGGCTCCGCCGCCCCCACAGGACAGGAGGATTGCTGTAGCAGCCCAGAGGAGGACCCGGGGGCTCCCAAACCAGAAGAACATCACGGCAGTTATCTTGTTTCCGTCCGGAAACTATCTTGTAATACCCACAGGCCGCGACGGCATCAAGTGAAGTCCGCCGCGATTTGATCTTCGAGGAGGAGAGAGTTCATGTTCTGGTCCACTACAAAGAGAGTTTTCCGAGTACTCGACAGATTCGCCGACTGGTTTCTGTTCGGCTTCTTGCTGCACCGGAAGCGCCGGAAGACGGTCCTGGCTGTCATGGCCTCCGTTCTGGCGGCGATGGCCCTGATCACGGTGCTCCAGGAGGGACCGGCACCCTCGGATCGGGTCTGGAAGCGATCGGAGCCGGCCGAGATTGCCCGGGCCGAACCCACCGTGTCACCGGCAGACCGGGAGGCCTATCTGCTGGGTCGAACGTGGCTCGAGAAGATGCCGAAGGGTGAGCGGGATTCCTTCAGTATCTACCTCTTCGACTCCGAGAACGTGGGCGTCTACATCACGGTCAAGTCGTTCTATGACTTCGAGATCGAGATCTTCAAGCTCGACGTGCGGAACAATAAGATCCGGCTCGTGTTCCCCCACAACCGTCAGAAGGCCCAGACCGAGTTCGTCGTGGAGGATCACCGAGGCCGTGGTGACATCAACCTGCGGCTGACGCTGAAGTCGGACCCCAGAAGCGGGGGCAAGGCAAAGCACTACTACAGCCACGTGGAGCGAACGCACCAGATTCCGGAGTGGCTGCACGAGGCCGCCCAGGGCGCCATCCGAGAATTCGCCCGGCGATAAGGACCCGCGCAAGAACAACTACGCAGTTTCGCATCCCATCTTCAGGCCATCTTCGGCCGCTCCTCAATCGCGGATCCTCGACGTAGCCCACTACGCCTCCGGTTCCGCTCGCTCGAACCAGCCGAATCTGACCCAAATCTGAGCGCGACTTCTGTGCATTTATTCTTGCGCGGCCCTAAGACTTGAAACAACGAGGCGCGTCTCGGGCTGCCGAGACGCGCTTCAGTCCTTCTTGGTGGCCGCCACGATGTTGTCCCTGGATCGGGGCCTGAGACTCTCGAGCATGAGGCGATCCAGCACGACCCGGACACACTCGGTGGTCTCCTCGATGGAACCGGAGTTGTCGATGATCACGTCGGCTCGGTTCTTCTTGTCCTCGATGGACATCTGGGCTGCCAGCCGATCGTTGGCGCTGGCCTCCTTCAGGCTGTCCCGCTGCATCAGTCTCTGTCGCTGCACATCTTCCGAGGCATAGACCACCACCACCTGGTCGACCATTCCCTCGAACCTGACCTCGTATAGGAGCGGGATGGAGAGGAACACCAGGGGAAGGGCCGGGTTCTTCTCCAGCAGGCGATCGACCCGGGCCATGGTCTCGTCCATGATCTTGGGATGAGCGATGTTGTTCAACTTATGGATCTCTTCGGGCTTTCCGAACACGTGAGCAGCCAGGGCCTTCCTGTCGAGCCTGCCCTGGTCGTCGAAGTAGGACGGACCGAAGGCGGCCTGCAAGGCCATCAACATCTCCGTGTCCGTTCCCAGCAAGTCGTGATAGACCTCGTCGGCATCAACGACTGACGCCCCTTGGTCCCGGAGCAGGGAAGAGACCAGGCTCTTTCCCGAGGCTATTCCACCGGTCAATCCAACAGTCAGCATGGTGCCTTAGTCTCCGGCTTGCTCCACCGGCTTTCCGGAGGCGTCCTCCGAGTCTTCCGAGACGTCCCGGGCTACCCCGCCGGACCCTCCGGTCTGGAACTTTCCGAAGTTGTCTTCGAACTCCATGGCAATGGCCCGGACCTGTCCCATGCTCTTCTCGGCCTGGCCTTCCTCCTCGACATCGTAGTTCTCCGTGGCCTCCCGGATCTGCCGGGTCAGCTCGTTGGCCTTGACGATGACGTTTCTGAAGTTGTCCACCAGCTGATTCAGGGAATCGGCCACGTTATGCATCGTGTCGCCCTTCCGGAGGTAGATCTTGAAGGACAGGTCTCCCTGAGCGATCTCCCGGATGCTCTTCTCCAGCTTGTAGGACGGACCTGCGAACTGGTGGGAGTAGAAGACGCCGATGATGACAACGATGATGACGTTCACCAGGATGATCAGCAGCAGTCTTGGCCAGAGCACGGTGAAGGCCTCCGCGAAGAGGGTGCCCATGGTCTGCCCCTCCTGCATCGTGGCGATGTGATCCAGGGCGTACTGCCCGATGACATAGAGGTTGCAGAAGCTGATCACCGTCACCAGGAAGATGAGCATCAGCAACGTGAGGGTGAACTTGCCCTGCATCTCTCGCTGTACGACGTAGATTTTTCGCTGGGACATTCGTGGGCTCCTTCCAGGGGCCTGTCAGTTCGAGTCTTCCTCGGAAGCGGGCGGGGGCTCCGCGGTTCGCCCCGTGGTGTGAGGCTCGCTTCCACGGGCGCGGCCTCGGCGGGCCCGGACCGGCACCCGTTCGGGACGGGTCTGGGAGATCAGCTCGACGCCGCTCGCCTCTTGCCAGGCCAGGATGTTCTGTCTCAAGTGTTGAGCCGAAACCTCCGGCATCATGGGATTGATGTAGTACCCGGTTCCCCACTCGAAGCCGGCGACCCGGGTCAGCTTGGGAATGATCTCGATGTGCCAGTGGTAGTACCGACCGGCCTCCGCGAGATCACCGATTCGCGATCGAGGAGTAGGAGCCGTGTGGAAGATGTAGTTCAAGGGCGGAAAGTCCAGGGAGTGCTTGATGCCCCCCATGATCCCTCTGATGATATCAGCCAGCAGGACGATTTCCTCAGGCCGGATGGTTTCGTACCGGGAAAGATGGACCCTGGGGGCGATGGTTACCTCGAATGGAAAGCGGGCCGCCCAGCCGCAGAATGCCACGAAACTCTCGTTTTCCAGCACCAGCCGGCTGGCATCCTCCCGTTCCTGGACGATGATGTCACAGTATACACAGCGTTCTTTGAAGCGGAAGTAGCCTCTGCAGCCATCCAACTCCTCCTGGATCCGCTTGGGAACAATAGGCATGGCCACCACGTGGGAGTGGGGGTGAGAGATCTTCGCCCCCGCATCGGCCCCGGAGTTCCGCGTGATCAGGATCTGCTTCACGTGCTGCCGCTCGCCCAGATCGTGGCATCTGTCCCTGTAAGTGGCCAGAAGATCCTGTATCTGCGAGAGGCTGTATGAGAGGAATCCATCGTCATGGCCGGGTGACTCGATGACCAGTTCGTGATGACCGTGACCACTCATCACATCGTAGAGGCCCTCGCCGAAACAGTGGAGTTCCTCGTCGGCGCTGAGGATCGGGAACTTGTCCTGGATCACCTTCAGGCTCCAGTCACCCTTCTCCTGTCCCGGACGGGCAGGGCGGCGAAGCACCTCCAGGCTCCGGACTTCCTCATCTGCCTCGGGACAGAAGGGACACTCCTCTCTCGGCGTCGGGTTCGCTCGGGAGAAGCCGGTCAGGTCGCCAGGCCGACGGGACCGCTCGGGAGCGAAGATCACCCAGCCAGCGGTGACCGGGTCTCGTCTCAGCTCGGGCATGCCCTGGGGCTGTACAGGCGCCAGCGCCGGATCGTCCTTATCGCTCATGGCCGGGAGGAGAACCGCCCTCTTCTGCCGCCGGCCCGCTCGGCGGCTGCCCACTCGTAGACTTCCTCGTAGTGCTGGCCGCTGACCCGCCAGGAGTTGTCCTCATGCATCGCCCTCTGTACCAGATGCCACCAGGCTTGCGGATCGTGGTACATTTCCAGGGCCCGGTTGACGCTCCAGATGATGGAGTTGGAGTCGTAGGGGCCGAACACGAAGCCTGTTCCCCGATGGGGATCCGAGACATCCACCACCGAATCGGCCAGCCCCCCGGTGGCTCTGACGATCGGAATGGTGCCGTATTTCAAGCTGATCAGCTGATTGAGGCCGCAGGGCTCGTAACGAGAGGGCATGAGGAACAGGTCGGACCCGGCCTCGATGCGATGGGCCAGGACCTCACTGAATCCGATGTAGGCGTTGATCCGCCCGGGGTAGATGTGGCTCAGCTGGTTCAGCATCCCCTCGTACTGAGGTTCGCCGCTGCCGAGGAACAGCATCTGCACGGGCATGTGGGCCAGGCTGTGTGCCGCCTCCTCGATGATGTCCAGGCCCTTCTGGCTCGCCAGCCGGGAGATGACACCGATAAGGGGCACTTGCTCGTCATAGGGCATGCCGAACTCTTCCAGGAGGC
>JAJFLN010000168.1 GCA_021772705.1 Candidatus Cloacimonadota bacterium
GGGGGCGCCGCGCCCCCCCCCCCCCCCCCCCCGGGGGGGCGCCCCCCCCCCCCCCACTACAACAAAATCCGTATTGTCTCACCGGCATTGCCGCTAAGGCCAATGCCCATGAATTAGTGGAAGGAATGTTTGAAAACGAGGGCTCTGCCCTCGAACTCCCGCCAGGGGCCATTGGCCCCTGGACCCCGATTGAACAGGTCAAGCTCTCGTATGTCATTCAAGTGCTCATCAGCACTCTCAGTCGCACCAGCCCAATTGGGGGTTTGGGGGAGCTGGCTCCCCCAACGGGGTGTGGGGCAGAGCCCCACTACAACAAAACCCGTCTTATCTCACCGGCATTGCCGCTAAGGCTCACGTCGTCAAGCCCCGAGATTGAGAAACACGAGACTCTTGAAGCCCGGTCTTCCCCGACTCCCGAGGTCCGAAGCCCCAAACGAACAGAACCCCCGGGCCGTTTTACCGGCTCGGGGGTCTGTAATGTGGATGCGTCTTCGCGGGGCCTTGTATCCCTCTTGGGTCCATCCACCCGGTCCTTCCTGATTCTCTCCGAAGAGAGGATCCCTCGGGACAAACCTGCTGACGGCGTTGATTTCACTCGTTCTCGGGCCTCAAATTCGGTCAAGACGTGAATCTTGTCTCCTTCGGGGTCCTGGCGCCACGTGAAACCTGGTTACTCGGAGAGCCGGCGTCAGACTTGGAACTCTCCAGCCGGGGCAGTTCAGGGGTCTTTCCTGCCTTCAGTACCGTTTATCAAGGGATCCTATTTCAGCAAGCTGAAACTCCTGGGAGATCCCTGTCCAACCACGTCCTCTGGTACTCGAGGACTCCGGGGCCACTTCTGCTTTCGGGCTTTCGCCCCCGCCGGTCCCTCGGACCTGCCGACGCTAGCTGCGATTCGTCCTGCAGAACTCCTCGCTGTCTTCCTGTTGTTACTTGTCACCTCCGGGCGACCCCGCCCGTTTGTTGGTGACCTCTCCGTGAGGAAGAGATCGATGGTATCACCAGGTGGCCTAAACGTCAACCCTATTTCAAGATTTTCTTTGAAGCCGGAGAAATTCGGGCGATGCGGGCGCCTCAGCTATGCGCCGGCCTTGCCTGCGAACTTCTGACGGAGGTAGTCGCTGGTGAGGTGCTTGACCACATCCATTGGGTCGCATTTTCCGCTCTCGTCGAAGTGAATCGGACCGATGGCCCGGGCGACCTTCAGGGCAGCCTGGTTCAGCACTTCGTTTCGCTTCCCGATTCCCATCAACGCACCGCCCATTGCCATGAGCACCGTGGCGCTCTCTTTCTGGTAGGTCTTCCCGATTCGTTCGATCCATCGCAGAAAGTAAGGGTCTCCTGGAGCGTCTTTCTTCTTCGACTTCGAGATCTCGTACAGCAGCCCGAAACCGCATCTCCTGCGGACCGGATCCCGGTTCGCCATCCACTCGTCGGCCAGCTCCCGGGCAAATGGAGCCTTGGCGAGGGGCGCGTCACAGGAGGAGAAGACATGCGCAAGATAGCCTCCATCGAGCTCTTCCACCTGCTTCTCCGCCTGCTCCTTCGTGATCTCTCGGGGCTCGTCGATCAGCAAGGCAAGAACCTTGGCCTCGTAGCAACTGGCGGACCAGAGCTCCATCGCGAGACTGTGATTGCGGCCAATCTCCTTGGCCATCTTTCGCAACCGGGTCAGTCCGATTCCGAAGCTCGTCAGCCCCGTCGCCTCGGCGTGGTCCTTGTTCCAATGTTTGATTCCCCGCTCGTCTTGGCCCTCTTCGAGCCGGGACATCACGTCAGCCTTGCTCATGTGCACGACTCCCTTCCCTGGATGCGCAAACAGTTTCCGGTTCTTGGTGCTCCACATCACGCTCCCGCCTACCCGGAAGGGGAGCCCGTTACCGTCCGGACAGCCGGGCTCCCTGTCCTCTAGTCATTGAACACGAAGAACCCGAGACCGCCAGGATCATGGAGGATGACGTTGTCGACGCTGCCGTCCTTACTGAAGCAGGTGATCTCTTCCGAGATCCGGATGTCGGCGGCACGGATCTTCTTGATGACCTCCGGGTTCCTGCCGGAATTGAAGTAGGTCAGCCCCGGAACGGGAGTCAAGTGGGGACAGGATTCGGGTCCCATCAAACTGATGTCCAGCCCATTGCTGGCAGACAGCTGGATCCATCCCTGATCGGCGCCTCCCGATGCCGGTTCATAGCCAAACATCTCCCAGAATGACAGGGAGAAGTCGAGATCCACCGTCTCCTGGCTCAACCCCATGAAGTTCCCCAGCGTCCCGAATGGCTCCGACAGTCCCGGCACCTCCAGCTCAGGGTCTTCGGCCACAAACAACTTGAGGCCACTGGGATCGATCAACATCGAGCCGTGCTTGATTGGCGCGACCTTCGCCCGAGTCCTACACGACTCGATCAGCTTCGCGGGACTCTCGGCAACCAGACAGACACCGGCCCGTGCCAGTGGATCGTCATTGATGCGAATCAGGGCTTTCCCGTCAGTCACGAAGACAGTCTCGAGGCCGGAAACTCTCTTGAATCCAAGGCTGGTATAGAAGGACAGACTCTCCTCCAGATCCGGAGTGGGGGTCTGAATGAATGCTCGATTACTCAATGGGGCTCCTGTCTTGTTGAGAACTCGCGGGTCAGGGTGTTCAGCCCACCGCCGGTCATCCAGGACGTGGCTCCCCATCGTATCGCAACTGCCCTGGTGATTCACGGCACCGATCAGATTGTGCCATGATTTCCGCACACTTGTGACGTGCCCCAACTTGTCCAGGTTACCGATGCAGGCAGGATCTTGCACGGTTTTCCAACATCTGAAGTGTGCGGGAAAACCGTCCGATCTTGGTTGGTGCCTGATTCACCCTCTCAGCCCACCTCCTGGCCAGGCACTGCTCGGGCGAAGAACCGGGATTGAATCTCCGGCTGCCTTCGGAGTGATCCGGTCTCTTTGGTGCTGCTCCAGGAATCGCCATGATTTGACTCCCCTGAACTCCAGGGCAATAAAGTGTAACCTGAATCCCTGAAGAGAGACCGTCTTGCCGAACCGAAGGATCACCACATGCCAGGATATTCGGGAACGCCACTTCACAAGAAGCTGGGCATCAAACCGGACATGACAATCGCAGCTGTCGCGGCGCCGGAGGAGTATCTCGAATGGGTCGGTGAACTGCCTGCTGGCGCCCGAGTCATCTCCAGAGTTGGAAAGACGCCCCTGGCCATTCATCTCTTCGTTAAGAAGCGAGCCATACTGCTGAAGCAGCTCACCCGATACCGGGGCGTACTGGAGCAAACCGGATTCGTCTGGGTCTCATGGCCGAAGAAGTCCTCGAAGGTCGAGACGGACATCACTGAGGACGTGATCAGGGAAGTCGCCCTGCCATTGGACTTCGTGGACGTGAAGGTCTGCGCCGTGAGCGAGGTCTGGTCCGGCTTGAAGCTGATGATCCGAAAGAGTGCGCGTAGCGACTGAAGCTGGCCCGAGCAGACCGGTAGGTCGGGGCTACTCCGGAAAAGCCGAGGGCTTCTCATCCAGGTAGCCCTCGCCGGTCAGCGACCTCAGGAACGCCACCAGCGCCCTCGACTCGTCAACACTCAGATCGAGTGGCTCCAGTTTCGGGCTGATCCAGGGGTTCCGGTTCCCTCCCCGGTCGTAGAACTTCACCACGTCTTCCAGCGTGGCGACGGATCCGTCGTGCATGTAAGGAGGATGCAGTTCCACGTCCCTCAGATGGGGTGTCTTGAATGCGCCCCGATCCTTCTCATCGCGAGTGAAGTCCTCCCGGCCCCAGTCCGCGAAGTCCCGTGCCTCCCCATCCCAGCCGACTCCCAGATTGTGGTACCGGGAATCGGTGAAGGTGCTGCCCACATGGCACCGGGCGCAGAGGGCCTTTCCGAAGAACAGCTTCTCGCCCTGCCTAGCGTCGTCTCCCAGGGCCCCTTCGTCTCCGCCTCGTTTCCACCGATCGTAGGCCGAGTTCCCGGAGATACGAGTGCGTATGTAACTGGCGATGGCCACCGAGATCCGGTCGATGGTCACTTCCCGGTCGCCGAAGGCCTGCTCGAAGAAGGGCCCGTAGCCCGCAATGGAACCGATGACTCTCTCGGCCTCCGGATGGGGAAGGGCCATCTCGATCGGGTTGTCCACTGGGTCCTTGGCCTGCACCTCCAGGGAGGCGGCCCTTCCATCCCAATAGACCTCGGGATAGAGGGCAAAGGCGAGATTGATGAGGCTCATGGCCTTCCGCTGTCCATGATGTCCATCGATGCCCGTCGACACGGGCAAGGTCTCGCTGAAGGCAAGCTCGGGCCTGTGGCAGGTGGAACAGGAAGTGGAGCCGTCCCTGGAAAGTCGGCCGTCGAAGAACAACCATCGGCCCAGACGGGCCTTTTGAGGATCCGGCGGGACCGGCACTTCTGATAGGCTCACGTCGAGTCCCAGAGGCGAGTCCGGAATTGGCCGCACGGGATTGGCTGCTTCCAGCTCGGCGATCGTGGCTGCCGGGACGGACCTGTCTCTCCCACCCACCCCCTCCGCCGCGAGGACCAGTGGCGACAGGAGTCCGACGGCGAACGCCACAGCCAGGATTCCCTTGGAGTACCGAAGGATTCTGGCTGTTCTGACAGTCGAGAGGTCCATGGGTCCCGATTATATCGGCGGGCTCCCGAGCGGGCAAGGCGGTCCGGGTGCATGTCATCCGGGGGGTGGCTTTGCTGCGATGACTCGGGAAGTCGCGCCCAGATCACGCCTCGCGGCAGTCAAACCGGGGGTCCGTTACTCTTCGGCGAAGTCGGACTCACTTGTCGATGTGACCTGCCCGTAATACAGTGGCCGTGACCGAAACTGATGTCACGGACTCGCCTCCGGCGGGTCTGCCTGCAACGGCAGGATGGACCGAGAAGCAGGAGGTGGAGCGTTGCGCTGTCGAGCCGCCATCTTCGAGGCCGAGGGCAAGCCCCTGGTCATCGACGAGATCGAGGTTGATCCCCCCAGAGAGAAGGAGTGCCTCGTGAAACTCGAGGCCACCGGACTCTGTCACACCGACCTCTACACCATGTCCGGGGCCGACCCGAGCGCCAACTGGCCCGCCATTCTGGGTCACGAAGGCGCAGGAGTGGTGGTCGAAACCGGCCCCGGCGTGGAGTCCCTCACCACCGGCGACAGGGTCGTGCCCCTCTTCGTGCCCGAGTGCCGGGCCTGCGTTCCTTGCCGCTCCGGGGAGACTAACCTCTGCGACGCCCTGGACCGCTACTACGAAGCAGGCCTGATGTCCGACGGGACGACCCGCCTCCATTACCCTGATGGCCGGGACATCAAACACTACATGAATACCTCCACCTTCGCCGAGTACACCGTGGCTCACGAATGGGCCCTGGCGAAGATCCCCGACGGCATTCCGACGGAGCGGGCCTGTCTCTTCGGCTGTGGCATCCCGACGGGAATCGGTGCCGCGCTCTGGAGCGCCCAGGTCCGCCCGGGCAGCACCTGCGCCGTATTCGGATGCGGTCCCATCGGCCTCAACATCGTCCAGGGATGCCGCCTCGCCGGCGCCGGGAGGATCATCGCCGTGGACCTCAGAGCTGACCGGCTAGCCACGGCCCGGACCTTCGGTGCCACCGACGCCATTGACGCTACGGAACACGACGGGAATGCCGTCGCCGCCGTGAAGGCCCTCTGCGATCCCGCCTGGGGAGGAGCCGACTTCACCTTCGAAGCCACGGGACGCACTCAGGTCATGCGTCAGGCCCTGGAGGCGGCCCGCTACGGGGGGGGAACCTGTGTCTTGGCCGGTGTTGCCGGCAAGGGTGAGACCCTGAATGTCCTCCCCAAGCTCCTCATCGGGGGCAGGCGGCTCATAGGCACCGCGTTTGGAGGTTGCCGGGGCCGCACCCAGGTTCCGGAGCTACTGGAACGTTACCGGAAAGGAGAGGTTCTGGTGGATGAACTGGTCACGGAGGAGGTCACCCTGGACCGCATCAACGAGTGCTTCGAGCGGATGAGGGCAGACGACGGTTTGCGATTCGTCGTCCGCTACTGAGGCCCCCCCGGCCGATCAGGTCGACCCGCGTCGGTGGAGAGACAAGACTCATCTGCCCATGCGAGCCTCGAGGAACTGTTCCAGGTCCTGGCAGAGCAGGTACTTGTTGTGCTGGCGCTCCTCTCCGAGGGTTGTCTGCGTGATCGGCGCCCGGTCGGCATAGTTGTGCCCAGGCAGCAGAGTCGTGTCGCCCGGGAGCTTTCCCAGGATGTCGTGCAAGCTCTGCCACATCTTCCCCGGATCTGACTCCGGGAAGTCGCAGCGGCCACAGTGATCGATGAATAGCGTGTCACCCGAGACCAGCTTGTCCTGGATGTAGAAGCACTGGCTCCCCGGGGTGTGGCCCGGGGTATGGAGGAACTTGACCTCCATCTTGCCGAGTTCGATGGAGAAGCCGTCCTCGGTGCGGACGATGTTCTCCTTGAATTCCGGAAGCTGCCCCCGCTCTTCGGAATGGACATAGAGCTTGCAGTCCGTCGCCTCCAGAAGCTGGGCGACACCGTTGCAGTGATCCGGGTGAGTGTGGGTGAGCATGGCCCCCACGATCTTCAGCTCCATCTCCTCGGCGATGCCCAGAATGGCCGGCACGTCCCAGGCGGGGTCGACGACCAGGGCCTCGCGGCTATCTCGATCTCCGACGACGTATACGAAGTTGTCCATGGGGCCCAGCTCTTTCTGCCGGACGACGAGATTGCTCATCGGTGCTCTCCTCCATCGGTCTGCCGCCCTGGGGACGACCGCTCTGCTCCCTGACCAGTTTGGCCCAGGGACGCGAACAGACGATATCACGTTGTCCCGGCACCGGCGTCAACCCTCGTCGACCGGCCAGTTCATCAACGGCTCACCCTGTATGTACTTCCAGTGTGCTCCCCACCCTCTGGACTGGCCCCTTCCTTGCATCTTCTCGGGGTACGGGACCACCGACGCATCCCGGATTCCACTCTCAGAAAGGCCCTCCGATACTCGGAGGCCCTCACGGGAGGGACTGAACCCGATGTTGATGGAACGAATCGTGACAGTCCGGCAAGATGCGTTACAGCGGCGGTCCTCGCCAGATGGACTATCACGAACCTGAATGGGCCCGAGTCCGCAGACGCCGAACGGCGCCGTCGAGGGAGCGAACCCATATCCCCTCACCGGAGCTGGAGGCATTCCTGCTCATCTTGCAGGTCTCGGGCTGTGCGAACCTCTGGACCGTGACACTGCTCTCCTTCACCAACTGGAGCTGGGAACGAACCCTGGTCCTCTTCCTGATCGCCGCTGCCGCCTCGTGTCACACCATGATCCTGGCGGCCGAGCCCGTGCCCGTTCCGATCAGAACGACGGTGCCGGCAAGCAGTCCCTCATTCGACAGGGTCCCGAACCGTGCCTCCCGAGCCCGATGCCCGGTCTGCGCCGAATCGATACCCATCTACAACCGGGTCAGCTGCCGATCCTGCGAGGTCCACTACCACGTCGATTGTGCCCGCTACTCCCGGGAGTGCGCCATGTACGGATGCGAGACCAGCCTCCCGAATCTCTGAGCCCGGCCCAAGGCCTGCTAGACCCAATGCCGGTGAGGTAATACGGATTTTGTTGTAGTGGGGCTCAGCCCTGAGGCATCCATGCATCGTTGAGAAGAGCCTTGAATAAAGGAACAGGCACCTGCAAGCTGGTCGTGTTCAAGCGGCCAGGAGGTGCCTGTGAAGCGAGAGATGATTGTAGCC